>DASVUO010000136.1:0-19633 GCA_036386995.1 Allosphingosinicella sp.
CCATCAGGAAGTTCATGGCGAGGAGGTTGCGGGCCGGCTCGACGCTACCCGCCTGGTACATCGCCCCTGCGGCCCGGTAAGCGGCGGCAAGCGAGGCGCTGACGGGAAGCGCCCTACCTTTCAGCGCGCCGGCCTTGTGGAGCGCCATCGCCGCGTCCCAGGCGGCACCGGCACCGCCATTGTAGGTGCGGTTGGTGAAAACGAAGATGCCCACCCCATGGTCGGTCATCAGCATCATGTGCGAGCCGTAGCCGGGATAGCCGCCGCCATGGCTCAAAGTGTTGCCGAGCTCCGGGTCCTGCGCGGCGATCAGCCCCATGCCGTAGGCGGCGGCCTGGGTGACCGGAGTGGAGCCGAAACGCTGGCGAAGGCGCGGGACGTTGGAGCCGCTCGCCATTTCGCGGACCGTAGCGCGGGCAACCGGCCCCGTCTGCGGATCGTCGCGCGCCGGCCAAGCGGAGAGCAGGAAGCCGATCCACTTCGCGTAGTCGTTCGCGCTGGTCTGCACCCCGCCCATTGCCCCGAACACGCCGTGGCGCATCGTCGGCTCCTCGGAATGCGCGTCATTTTCCCAGCGATAGCCGATCGCGCGTCGCTGAATCGGCCAGTCCGTGACTTGGTAGCCGGTGGACGCCATGCCGAGCGGGCGCTGGATGTTGCGCATGATATACTGGTCGTACGGCATGCCCGAGACGTTGGTGACAATCCGGCCGAGCAGTGCGAAGCCGAAATTGGAATATTCGAATGCCAAACCGGGCGCGCGGGTGAAGGGTACCTCGTTTTTCAACACGGCTGTGAACTGCGCTTCCGTCATCACCTGCTGCCGGTCGCCCCAAGGATCGTCCGTGACGAAACCGGCAACGTGGTTGAGGAGGTCGCGCACCCGGATGCGCGGGGAATCCTTGGTCGGGTACTTCCACTTCTTGAGCTCGGGGACGTAGGTTTCTGCCAGCGCGTCGAGCGACAGCTTGCCTTCGTCGCGCAGCTTCAGGATGGCGAGGGCGGTGAAGGCCTTGGACATCGACGCAATACGGAACAGGCTGTCCGCCGTCACCGGCCGCCGGGCGGCCGTAAGGTCCTGCACGCCATAGCTTTTTACGTGAACCAGGCGCCCGTCCTGGACGATGCCGTAGACCAGCCCCGGCGCGTGGCTGGACTGCTGGAAGTCGGCGAAGATGCGGTCGATCTCCGGGATCGCCTTTGCGACCTCGGCCGATTGCGCGGCCGCGACGGCGGGGGCCAGTATCAGGAACAGGCCCGCAAGCAGCTTCAGCATCATGTTCGTCCTCCCAGGCCAACGCCTTAGCGGCGCTGCGGAACCAACGGCAAGGCGCTTCGCTCTCCTGCCCATGAGCGATTTCGACCATGACTGCCTGGTAATCGGCGGCGGCCCCGCCGGCCTCACCGCCGCCATCTACCTCGTCCGCTTCCACCTTTCGTTGAAGCTGGTGGATGCCGGCAAAAGCCGCGCGAGCTGGATCCCGTCCAGCCACAACCATGCCGGCTATCCGGGCGGAATAAACGGCAAGGAACTGCTCGCCCTGATGAAGCAGCAGGCGCAAATGTACGGCGCCTCCATCGTCACCAGCCACGTTAAACGGCTCGACAAGATCGAGGGCGGCTTCCGCGCCGAATGGGGTGAAGGATCGGTGACCGCCCGCAAGGTGCTGCTCGCCACCGGGGTCACCAACCGCCGCCCGCCCATGGATGAGAAACTGCACGACGAAGCCCTGTCGCGCGGGCTGATCCGCTATTGCCCGATCTGCGACGGCTATGAAGTGACCGACAAGAAAGTGGGCGTGATCGGCTCCGGCTCGCACGGCGTCGCCGAAGCGGTGTTCCTGCGGGGCTTCACCGAAGACATCACGCTGATCGCGCCGCACGATGCGCACGACCTTGCCGAAGAGGACCGGGCGAAGCTGGAGGCGTACGGCATCGCCTGCATCGACGGGCCGTGCGAAGCCGTAGCCGCGCACGACGAATGCATCGTGGTGGATACGCCGGAAGGGCACCACACGTTCGACAGCGTCTACCCGGCGCTTGGCTCGGACCTGCACAACCAGCTTGCCGTGCAGGTCGGCGCGGAACTGAAGGACGGAAATCTGGTGGTGGACGACCACCAGCGCACCACCGTCCCCGGCCTTTACGCCGCCGGCGACGTCGTCCTCGGCCTCGACCAGATCAGCCACGCCATGGGCGAAGGCGGAGTCGCGGCAGTGACGATCCGCAACGATCTTGCCAAGGAAAAGCCGATCCTGCGCGAGAAGCTCAGCGGTTCGATCGCAGCCAAAGCCTGACCTCCCACAGCTCGGTCATTACCGCGAGGCAGGAATCCCGCTTCTGTTTCTTCTTTCGGCAAGGCGATTACGCACTTACAAACCCACATTGATTGGGCGTCGGCAACCTGGTGAAGACAAGCCGGTGGAGAAGCCAGAGTGGCCCAAGGCGGAAAGATCTAGCATGGAGCTTCTACTCGCCGCACTAATAGCGGCCACTCTGCTGTGGAGCCTTAAGGCTGGGCGAGTGCACTCAGGCTGGCGGATGGTCCATCGCGCTGATCAACCCATCTATTTTTGGGCCATGGTTCTCGGCCTGAGCGTGTTCGGGATCGTCATATTAGCGGTGTTTGTGATGGGGTTGTAGACTACATCACCGCCTTCGACATGGAGAAGCGGGGCTGCTTAGGCGAGGAATTCCGTGTCCGCGACGATCTTGCCGTCGACAAGATCGGCGATGCCTTCGCGAAACGGCACCATGTTGCGCTTGCCGTCCGGCTTCTCGATTTCGATGATGTCGCCGGCGCCGAAATTCTCGACCGCGACGACGGTGCCGAGCGGTTCGCCCGACGTGTCGACGCACGGCAGGCCGAGCAGGTCGGCGTGGTAATATTCACCCTCCTCCAGCGGCGGCAAAGCCTCGCGCGGGGTGGTGATGAGCTGGCCGCGCAAGCCTTCCGCCGCGGTGCGGTCGGCGATGCCGGCGAAGCGCGCGATCGGGTTCTTGCCTTCTTTCAGCGACGTGAGGGTGAGGGTGCGTTCCCCCACCCTCACCTCGCCGAGCCGCTTCAGGCTGTCGAGCCCCTCGGCGAACAGCTTGAGGCGCACCTCGCCGCCGATGCCGTGCGCGCCGGCAATGGCGGCGAGGATTACCTCGTCACTCAAGGTTACTCGGCCTTTTCGGCGCCGTCGGCAGGCGCCGCGTCGTCGCCGCCTTCGGCCGGCTCGTTGGTCGACTCGCCATCGTTCGGCGCCTGGTCAGCCGGGGTCGCTTCGCCGTCGCCGCCCGTAGCGGCTTCGTCGGAGGCCGGCGCTTCTTCAGCGGCGGCTTCGGGCTCGGGCGCCGGAGCAGCGGCGGCAGCGGCGGCTTCCGCCTCGGCTGCGGCAGCGGCTTCGGCTGCTTCGGCGTCACGGCTTGCACGCTCTTCGGCGCGGTCCTTGGCCTTTTCGCCCGGCTCGCCCTTCTTCGGGTTGGAACGGGCGGGGCGCTCCTTGACGCCGAGAACGTCGAGGAAGCGGGCAACGCGGTCGGTCGGCTGGGCGCCAACGGAGAGCCAGTAGCGGGCGCGATCGCCGTCGAGCTTCACGCGCTCTTCGCTGTCCTTGGGGAGCATCGGATTGTAGCTGCCGATGCGCTCCAGAACCTTGCCGTCACGGCCGGTGCGCGCGTCTGCGACGACGATCTTGTAATAAGGACGCTTCTTCGCGCCGCCCCGGGAAAGCCGGATGGATACTGCCATTTTATCGTTCCTTCTCTTGTATTTACGTTTACTTCTTCATGAACTTTTCAAAACCGGGCGGGAGCCCGCCGGCACCGCCGCCGAGGCCCGGAAGGCCTCCGCCTGCACCGCCGCCGCCACCGGGGAGCCCGGGCATTCCGCCGCCCCCCATGCCGCCGAGAGCGCCGCCGCCGCCAAGGCCGCCCATGCCGCCGCCGCCGAACAAGGCGCCGAGCTTGCCGAGGCCGCCCATTTTCTTGATCTTCTTCATCATGCCGGACATTTCCTGGTGCATCTTGAGGAGCTTGTTGACCTCCTGCACCGTGCGTCCGGCGCCCTTGGCGATGCGGATCTTGCGCTTGGCATTGATCAGCTCGGGCCGGGTGCGCTCCTTGAGCGTCATCGATCCGATCATGGCGTCCATGTGGACCAGAACCTTGTTGTCGACGCCGCTCTGCGCCATCGCCCCCTGCACCTTTTTCATGCCGGGAAGCATACCGGCGAGGCCGGTGAGGCCCCCCATGCGCTGCATCTGGGCAAGCTGCGAACGAAGGTCGTTCAAGTCGAACTGGCCCTTGGCCATCCGCTTGGCCATCGCTTCGGCTTCTTCGACCTTGATCGATTCCTGGGCGCGCTCAACCAGGCTGACGACGTCGCCCATGCCGAGGATGCGGCCGGCGACGCGGCTCGGGTGAAACGCCTCAAGCGCGTCGATGCCTTCGCCGACGCCCGCGAACTTGATCGGCTTGCCGGTGACCGCACGCATCGACAGCGCCGCGCCGCCGCGCGCGTCGCCGTCGAGGCGGGTCAGAACAACGCCGGTGAGCGGCACCTGTTCGGAGAAGCTCTTGGCGACGTTGACCGCGTCCTGGCCGGTCAGCGCATCAACGACGAGCAGGATTTCGGCCGGCGCGGAAACGTCGGCGACCGCCTTCATCTCGTCCATCAGCGCCTGATCGACGTGGAGGCGGCCGGCGGTGTCGAGGAGGAGGACGTCGAAGCCCTGGAGCTTGGCGGACTGAAGTGCGCGGCGAGCGATTTCCACCGGCTGCTGACCGGCGACGATCGGCAGGGTCGCGACCTTGGCCTTGTCACCGAGCACGGCGAGCTGTTCCTGCGCGGCCGGGCGGGCGACGTCGAGCGACGCCATCATCACCTTCTTACGGCCCTTGTCGGACAAGCGGCGGGCGATTTTGGCGGTGGTGGTGGTTTTGCCCGAGCCCTGAAGGCCGACCATCATCACCACGGCGGGCGGGGTGACCTCGATGTTGAGTTCGGACGCTTCGGAGCCGAGCATCTCGACCAGCGCATCGTGGACGATCTTGACGACCTGCTGGCCCGGCGTGACTGAGCGCAGCACGGACTGGCCGACCGCCTGCTCCGTGACCTTGTCCACGAACTCGCGGACCACCGGAAGCGCGACGTCGGCTTCGAGAAGGGCGATGCGGACTTCGCGCATTGCGCCGCGCACGTCGGCTTCGACCAGCGCGCCGCGGCCGCGCAGGCGGTCGAAGACGCTGCTCAGGCGATCGCTTAGGCTGTCGAACATCACAGGCTTCCTTCGCTCGAGGCGCTCAACGGAAAAACGCCGGCGGGCGAAACTCGCCGGCCAGCGTGCATCCTTGGACGCGCCACATATCCAGTTCCGCAGGAAAGGATGTGGTGGCGCATAGCGGCGGCGGCAAGCGAAGGCAAGGCCGCCGCCTTATGCGCGCGCCTTAATCCTCCTTCGGATACTCGAACGGGTCGGTCGGAAGGGGCTGGCTGGCGAGCGGCATCCGGGGCAGCGGCTCCGCCCGGTTCGCGGCGTTCAGCAGGAACGTCGCCATGATCACCGCCGCTTGGCGCAGATCCTCGGCCTTCAGATGGTCGTAGGTGTCGAGGCTGCTGTGGTGAAGGCGGCTCGAATAATCCAGCGGGTCCTGGATGAACTGGTAACCGGGCAGGCCTACCGACTGGAAGTAGACATGGTCGGTGCTGCCGGTGTTGCGGATCGCCACGGTGGAGGCGCCGAGGCTGGCGAAGGGCGCGAGCCACTCTTTAAAGATCGGCACTGCCGCAAGATTGCCCTCGGCGTTGATGCCGCGGATCTTGCCCGAGCCGTTGTCGAGGTTGAAATAGGCGACGAGGTCGCGGTGCCCGGGCTTCAGCGTGATCGGGTAGCGATTGCGCCAGGTCGCCCCGGGGCGGAGGTGGCGGTAGCGTTCCTCCACCGGCGGGCGGGTGGCGAGGTGGCGCTCGACATAAGCAAGCGAGCCGAGGATGCCCTGCTCTTCGCCGCTCCACAAAGCGAAGCGGATCGTCCGCTTCGGCTTGACACCAAGCCGGGAGAGGATGCGCGCCGCCTCCATCACCACAGCGCTTCCCGCGGCATTGTCGACCGCGCCGTCGCCCGCGATCCAAGAATCGAGGTGCGCGCCGGCCATGACATAACCGGCTTTGGGGTTGCTCCCCGGAATGTCTGCGAGGATGTTGTAGGCGTTCATGTCCTCGTCGTGGAACCGGACGTCGCTCATCAGCTCAAGCATCGGCGCCGCGTCGGTAAGCGCAAGCCGGGCGAGGCGGCGATAATCCTCCGCGGCCATTTCGAAGCCGGGAACGGCGGGCGTGCGTCCGGCCTGGTAGGAATAGCCGGCTCCGTGCACCAAGCCGCCATCGCGGTAGGAGATTCGAACCCACGCCCGCGCGCCCTCAGCCTTGAGGAACGCGTCGCGCTTCTCGGCGAAGTCGGCGGTCTCAAGGTTCTTCTCGATCGTCGCGGGGGAATAGTTCGGCTGCTGGTACGTATCCGCCTTGCGCAGCTCTTCGTCGGTCAGCCGTTTAAAGGCCGGTTCGGTCGGCTCGGAGCCGGTGCCGGGGTGGCTGACAAGAACGATCTTGCCCGCAAGCTTGCCGCGAAACTTTTCGAAATGCTCGATCTTGTCCATCTGCGCGACAACGACCCCGGCGCTGATCGCGCCGTTCGTTCCCGGCGTCCAGGCGACGGGGATCACCGTTAGCTTACGTTCGCGCGGCGCGGTCATCCGGGCCGAAGAACGGGCGATCGACCAGCCGCGGCCGAACTCGAACGCTTCGGCGCGAACGTTGGAGAGGCCGAGCGCGCGGAAGCGCTGCTGCGTCCAAGCCTCCGCCGCACGCATTTGGGGAGAGTTGGTGAGGCGCCCGCCGATCCGGTCGGTGAGGTAGGCCGCGGTTTCCATCACTTCGCTTCGGTTCAACCCTTCATCAAGGATGCGGTTGATCTCCGCGCGGCTCGGCTCCTGCGCGAAGGCCGAGGTGGAAAGGAGAAGCGCGGAGGCCGCGAGCGCGAGAACCGATTTCATGGATCACCCCTGATCTTGTTTCGAGACGGGCTCTACCCACTGCCCCGCGGGGCGGCAATCGCGCCCGCGCGGCGGTGGACTTGCTCCCCTGCCCTCCTTAGATGCGCCTCCATGAAGCGACGGTTCGAAAAAATGCATGGGCTCGGCAACGACTTCGTGATCTTCGACGCGCGTGAGGCGCCGCTGGAGATGGACGGAGCGCAGGCCCGCGCCCTTGCCGACCGCCGCACCGGCGTCGGCTGCGATCAGCTGATTGTGGTTGAGCCGAGCGAAAGCGCCGACCTGCGCATGCGCATCTGGAATGCCGACGGCGGCGAAGTGGAAGCGTGCGGCAACGCCTCGCGCTGCGTCGCCATGCTGGTCGGCGGCGAAGCAACGATCGAGACCAAGGGCGGCTTGCTACGGGGCGTCGTCAAGGAAGGCTTGGCAAGCGTCGATATGGGGGAGCCGCGCTTCGGCTGGGACGAGATACCGCTTGCCTACCCGCTCGATACGGCGGCCATTCCCGTTGGGTGGGAGCCGCTCAGCGAGCCGGCGGCTGTGAATGTCGGCAACCCGCATATCGTCTTCTTCGTGGACGACGCCGAGGCGGTGGACCTTGAGCGGCTTGGCCCGATCGTGGAGCAGGACCCGCTCTTCCCGCAGCGCATCAACGTCAACGTCGCGAGCCTTGAGGAGGGCGCGATCCGCCTCCGCGTCTGGGAGCGCGGCGCGGGGCTCACCCGCGCCTGCGGCACCGGCGCCTGCGCCACCGCGGTTGCCGCGATCCGGCGCAAGCTGGTTGCAAGCCCGGTGGAGGTGCGACTTCCCGGCGGATCGCTGATCATCGAGTGGCAGCCTGGGAGCGCGATCCGGATGAGCGGCACGGCGAGCCACGTCTTCACCGGCGAACTCGACCTGTGAGCGGGCCGGAAGTGATCACCTTGGGCTGCCGGTTGAACGCGGCGGAGAGCGAGGCGATGCGGCGGCTCGCCGCCGGCCAGGACGACCTCATCATCGTCAACAGCTGCGCCGTCACAAACGAAGCGGTGCGCCAGACCCGCCAGGCGATCCGCCGCGCCAAGCGGGTACGTCCCGACGCGCGGGTGATGGTCACCGGCTGCGCGGCGCAGGTGGAGCCGGAGACCTTCGCCAGGATGCCCGAGGTGGAGCGGGTGTTCGGTAACCTCGAGAAATCGGTCGGCAACTCGTTCGGAGTCGGGCCGACTCCCGAAGTTCGCGTGTCCGACATCATGGCGGTGCGCGAACAAGCGCCGCATCTTGCCGCGAGCTACTCGGAGCGAAGCCGCGCGTTTCTGGAAGTGCAGAACGGCTGCGACCACCGCTGCACCTTTTGCATCATTCCTTATGGCCGCGGGAACAGCCGCTCGGTGCCTGCTGGGCAGATCGTCGAGCGGGTGAAGGCGCTGGTTGGCGATGGCTTGCGGGAGGTGGTGCTGACCGGCGTCGACGTCACCAGCTACGGCCCGGACCTTCCGGGGGCGCCGACGCTTGGCATGCTGGTGGAGCGGATACTGCGCCACGTGCCGGACCTCCCCCGCCTCCGCCTGTCCTCGCTGGACTGCATCGAGCTCGACGAGCGCTTGTTCGGCATCGCGACAAGCGAGCCGCGCTTCATGCCGCACCTCCACATGAGCTTTCAGGCCGGCGACGACATGGTGCTCAAACGCATGAAGCGCCGCCACTCGCGCTCCCAGGCGGTGGAGACGGTGGCGCGCCTCAAGGCGAAGCGGCCGGAGATTGCGATCGGTGCCGATCTCATTGCGGGCTTTCCGACCGAGAGCGACGAGATGCATGAGAACAGCCTGAAGCTGATCGATGAGTGCGATATCGTGATGGGGCATATCTTTCCTTATTCGCCCAAGGCCGGGACCCGGGCGGCAAGGATGCCGCAGGTGGCGCCGGCGGTGGTGAAGGAACGGGCGCGGCGGTTGCGGGAGGCGACGGAGCGGCGGCGGGCGAATTGGTTTCAAGGCCTGATAGGAACGCGTCAGCGCGTGCTGATGGAGCGCGGCGGGCTAGGCCACACGGAAGCCTTTGCGCCCGTGCAGGTCCCCTACCTCCGCTCATCTCGAGCGAAGTCGAGAGACGCCCATGAAGAGTCGGTGCAGCGTATCTCGACTTCGCTCGATACGAGCGAAGTGGGGAAGGTGATGGAGTTGGAGATCATCAAGGTTGAGGGTGACATGCTGATCGGAGCCCCCGCATGACCGACAACCGCTCCTCCTCCTGGTTCGACCGGCTCAACGAGGGATTTCGCAAGACATCGGAGAAGCTCGGCGACAACCTCACCGGCCTGTTCACCAAGGCGGCGCTGGATGAGGACACGCTGGACGAGATCGAGGAGGCGCTGATCGCGTCCGACCTCGGACCGCGTACCGCTGCCAAGATCCGCAACCGGCTGGCCGGCGAGCGCTTCGAGCGGGGGCTTAGCGAGCATGCGGTGCGCGAGATCGTTGCCGACGAGATCGAGAAGATCCTGGCGCCGGTCGCCAAGCCGCTGGAGATCATCGCTTTCCCGCGCCCACAGGTGATCCTGGTGGTTGGCGTCAACGGATCGGGCAAGACCACCACCATTGCGAAGCTCGGGCACCTGCTCCTCGAGCAGGATTATGGCGTGCTGCTCGCCGCCGGCGACACCTTCCGCGCCGCCGCGATCGGCCAGCTGAAGATCTGGGCGGATCGGATCGGCGTGCAGGTTATCTCCGGACCGGAGGGCGGCGACAGCTCCGCCATCGTCTTCGACGGCGTCAAGAAAGCGACGGCGGAGGGCATCGACACGCTGATCGTGGACACCGCCGGGCGCTTGCAGAACAAGAAGGGGCTGATGGACGAGCTCGCCAAGATCCGGCGGGTGCTCGGCCGCTTGAACCCGGCGGCGCCGCACGACGTGGTTTTGGTGCTCGACGCTACCACCGGCCAGAATGCGCTGTCGCAAATCGAAGTCTTCAAGGAAGTCGCCGGCGTCACGGGGCTGGTGATGACCAAACTCGACGGCACCGCGCGCGGCGGCGTCCTCGTCGCGGCGGCCGAGCAATTTGGCCTGCCCATCCACGCCATCGGCGTCGGCGAAGGTATCGACGATCTACGGCCGTTCGACGCGCGCAGCGCGGCCCGGGCAATCGGCGGATTGGGAAGAGAGTGAGCGTGAACGCAAGCGTGGAGAACAAGCCAAAGGAAGCCGGCCCCCTGGCGCGGCTGATGATCGACCTTGGGCCTTTGGTGGTGTTCTTCGCCGTCAATGCTTGGCTCGGCATCTTCGCGGCGACCGCGGCCTTCATGGTCGCGATCACCGCCGCGATGCTGATCTCCAAGATCCGCTACCGGGACATCTCCCCTTTGCTGTGGTTTTCGGCGGTGATGGTGCTTGTGCTCGGCGGCCTGACTTTGTGGCTGCACAACGAGACGTTCATCAAGATCAAGCCGACCATCTACTATCTCGTCGTCGCGGCGCTGCTCGGCTTCGGGCTCGCGACGCGGCGCAACCTGCTGAAGGCCGTGCTCGGCACCGCCTACCCCGGTCTGTCCGAGCGCGGCTGGCAGCTCCTCAGCCGTAACTGGGCGATCTTTTTCGCAGTCATGGCGGGGGTGAACGAGGGCGTGTGGCGCAACTCCACCACGGAATTCTGGATCGGCTTCAAGCTTTGGGGCTTCCTTCCCGCTACCTTCATCTTCGCCATCGCCAACGTGCCGATGCTGATGCGGCACGGCTTGCAGCTTGAGAAAGCGGATGAGGAACCTCCCGTTCCTCCTTCGCAATAGAGGAAAAACATGTCGCCTGTCGTCTCGATCAGGAACGTCTCCAAACGTTATGCCGGCGGCCATGACGCGCTGAAGGATATCAGCCTCGACATCGCGCGCGGCGAGATCTTCGCTTTGCTCGGCCCGAACGGCGCGGGCAAGACCACGCTGATTTCGATCATCTGCGGCATCGTTACGGCGAGCGGCGGAAGCATCCTGGTGGACGGGCACGACATCGTCGCCGACTACCGAAGCGCCCGCACCAAGATCGGCCTGGTGCCGCAGGAACTGCACACCGACGCGTTCGAGCCCGTCTGGTCCACCGTCGCCTTCAGCCGCGGGCTGTTCGGGCGGCCGAGCAATCCGGCGCACATCGAGAAGATTCTTCGCGATCTGTCGCTCTGGGACAAACGAAAGGCCAAGATCAAGGAACTCTCCGGGGGCATGAAGCGCCGGGTGATGATCGCGAAGGCGTTGGCGCACGAGCCGGACGTGCTGTTCCTCGACGAGCCGACTGCAGGCGTCGATGTCGAGCTTCGCCGCGACATGTGGAACCTGGTCCGCCAGCTTCGCGACAGCGGCGTGACCATCATCCTCACCACCCATTACATCGAGGAAGCCGAGGAAATGGCCGACCGGGTGGGCGTGATCTCGCGGGGGCAGCTGATCCTGGTCGAGGAGAAGAACGCGCTGATGCAGAAGCTCGGCAAGAAGCAGCTCACGCTGAAACTCGCCGAGCCGCTCGCCGCGATGCCGCCCGAGCTTGCCGAGTGGGACCTGGCGCTCCACGCCGAAGGAACGATCCTCCGCTTCACCTTTGACGGCAATGCCGAGCGCACCGGTGTGCCGTCGCTGCTCCGAAGGATGAGCGACCTCGGCATCGGCTTCAAGGATCTGGAGACCCGGCAATCGTCCCTGGAGGATATCTTCGTCAGCCTCGTCACCGAGCGGGCGGGAGAGGCGGCATGAGCGTCGGCGCCTTCAACCACCGCGGCGTCTGGGCGATCTACCGCTTCGAGATGTACCGCTTCCTGCGGACGATCTGGACCGGCCTTGCAACGCCGGTGATCACCACATCGCTCTACTTCGTGGTGTTCGGATCGGCGATCGGCTCCCGAATGGCGGCGATCGAGGGTGTCGATTACGCCTCCTTCATCGTGCCCGGGCTGATGATGCTGTCCTTGTTCAACGAAAGCATCTTCAACGCCTCGTTCGGCATCCACATGCCGCGCTTTCTCGGCACCATCTACGAGCCCCTCTCCGCGCCCTTATCGCCGTTCGAGCTGGTGCTCGGTTATGTCGGCGCGGCGGTAACCAAGGCCACGGCGGTGGCGCTGGTCATCCTCGCGACGGCGACCCTGTTCGTCGACTTTGACATCCTCCACCCCTTCTGGATGCTCGCTTTCCTGCTGCTGGTGGCGACGACCTTCTGCCTGTTCGGCTTCATTGTCGGCATCTGGGCCAAAGGCTTCGAGCAGCTGCAGATCATTCCAATGCTGATCGTCACGCCTCTTACCTTTCTCGGCGGCGCCTTTTACTCGGTAAAGATCCTGCCGGAGCCTTGGGCGACGATCACCATGTTCAACCCGGTTGTTTACCTGATCAGCGGCTTTCGCTGGACCTTCTACGGCGCCGGGGACGTGAGCATCGGCTACAGCCTGCTCGCGACGCTCGGGTTCCTGCTGACCTGCCTTGGCGTCATCTGGTGGATCTTCCGCACCGGCTACCGGCTGAAGAGCTGAGTGCTCAGCCTTCCTGGTCGGCGCGGGCAATCCCCTCCCCGTCCAAATTCTGCGCGACGAATTCCCAGTTCACCAGATTGCCGAGTACCGCGTCGACAAACGCCGGGCGGGCGTTGCGATAGTCGATGTAATAGGCATGCTCCCAGACATCGACGGTGAGCAAAGGCTGCATACCCTCGTGCGCGACGGGGCTGTCCCCGTCATGGAGCGAAGTGATGCGGAGCTTGCCGCCGTCGAGCACAAGCCAGGCCCAGCCGCTCGCGAAATGGCCGACCGCCTCGTCCGCCAGCGCCTTGAGCATCGTGTCGGTGGAGCCGAACTCGTCCTCGATCAGAGCGGCGAGCCGCCCCGCAGGACGCTGATCGCCCGGCGCGGTCAGGCACTGCCAGAAGAAATTGTGGTTCCAAATCTGGCCGGCATTGTTGAACAGGCTCTTGTTGCCGCCTTGCGCCGCCGATCGGATCACCTGGCTCAGCGAGGCGCCGGCGAGGTCCTTGCCTTCAACCGCCGCGTTGACCTTGTCGACATAGGCCTTGTGGTGCTTGCCGTGATGGTAGTCGAGCGTTTCGGCGGACATGAACTCGCCGAGCGCTTCGCGGTCGAACGGCAAATCGGGAAGGGTGAACGGCATTGCGGCTCCTTTGAATGTCTTGCCGTTTGAACGGCGAAGGCCTTGAAAGGTGCCGGGCGGTTTAGCCGTTCATCAGCTGGTGGCGCTTCAAGGCGTGGCGAAGCTGATCGTAGCTGAGGCTGAGCGCGGAGGCGGCGGCGCGCTGGTTCCAGCGGCAGCGCTCCAGCGCGGCGGCGAGGATCGCCTTTTCATACTCCGCGATCGCGAAGCGGAAGTCGGCGCAGCTTCCCGGGTCGTACGGAGACGCTCCCGGGGGTGCGGCAAGCGCCGGTGGCGATTCCTCGTCCGAAGCGGCCGGCGCCGCGAGAGCCGGCTTGGCGGCCTTCTGCCCCTGCGGACGCCACGGCGATTCGAAAGGATCGAACTGGATCGAGTCGATCGGCTCCGTCGGGTTCTCCGACCGGTAGACCGCCCGCTCCACCACGTTGCGCAATTCGCGGACGTTGCCGGGCCAGGAATAAGACAGCAGCCGGTCGAGCGCGCGCGAGCTGAAGCCGGGCCAGCTGTCCCATTCCAGCTCCAGCGCCATTCGCCGGGCGAAATGCTCGGCGAGCACCGGGATGTCGCTGGAGCGGTGGCGAAGCGGCGGCAGCGTGACGACTTCGAAAGAGAGGCGGTCGAGAAGATCGGCACGGAAGCGGTGTTCGTCGGCCATGCGCGGCAGGTCTTCGTTGGTGGCGGCGACGATGCGGACATCGACCGTCATGGGGCGCGAGGCGCCGATGCGGGTCACTTCGCCATATTCGACGACGCGCAGCAGCCGCTCCTGCGCGGCCTGGCTGAGCGTCGCGAGCTCGTCCAAGAACAGGGTGCCGCCGTCCGCTTCCTCGAACCGGCCTGCCCGCGCCTTGGTTGCGCCGGTGAAGGCGCCGGCTTCGTGGCCGAACAGCTCCGCCTCGATCAGCGTCTCCGGCAAAGCGGCGCAATTCATGGTGACCAGCGGCCCGTCCCAGCGCGAGGACAAATGGTGGAGGCGCTCGGCGATCAGCTCCTTGCCGGTGCCGCGCTCGCCGATCACCAGCACCGGCCGGTCAAGCGGCGCAGCGCGGCTCGCCCGCTCCACCGCGTCCAAAAATGACGAAGATTGTCCGACAAGTTGGGTGCTGCGCTCCATTCCCGAATGTTGGGGCAATTTGCCGAAGGTTGGCAAGGAAAAACATGCGCGGGTGACCCCGAACAGGCCAAGAATGGCGGATGTCAGCCACTTCCGCTGTTTGGCACGGAGCTTGTTAAGAAGAGGGCATACCGCCGCGGGGCGGAGCGAAAGGGTAAGGGAGGAAGAGATGTCCAAGATGAGCAAGATCGGCCAAAGCGTTGTTGCAGCCTTCGCGGCGCTTCTGCTGACCGCGACCATGGTTGGCGCGGCGGCCGGACCGGCGGAAGCGATCAACGTTGCGCCCGTCAGCCTTGTCTAGACGCCGGTTTGGGGTCAGGTTCAGTGCCTGACCCCAGGCAGGGGCCGGCGGCGATTTCATCCCTCGTCTCGCCGGCCCCTCGCCAAAAAGGGCTTCAAGGAGTGAAGAATGAGCATTTTTACCCGGACGCGTGACATCATCGCGGCCAACTTCACCGACCTTCTCGACAAGGCGGAAGACCCGGCGAAGATGATCCGGATGATCATCCTGGAAATGGAGGAAACGCTGGTTGAAGTGCGTTCCTCCGCCGCGCGGACGATTGCCGACCAGAAGGAAATGCGCCGCCAGATCGCGCGGCTCGAAAAGCTTCAGGAAAGCTGGACGGAGAAGGCTGAGCTGGCGCTCTCCAAGGGCCGCGAAGACCTCGCCAAAGCGGCGCTCGTGGAGCGGCAGAAGGCGCAAGACATGGGCTCCAGCCTGCAGGCTGAAATCGATACGCTCGACGACGCGCTTCGCGCCGCCGAAACCGACATCGCCAAGCTCCAGGGCAAGTTACGCGACGCGCGCACCCGCCAGAACGCGATCCAAAGCCGCCTCGAAAGCGCCCACAATCGCATCCGCATGCGCGAAATGTATGCGGGCTCAAAGGTGGACGAGGCCTTTTCGCGCTTCGACGTGCTGGAGCGGCGCGCGGATGTGGCGGAAGGCCGCGCCGATGCGCTTGCACTCGGCGCTCCGCCGAAGACGCTCGAAGAAGAGATTGCCGAGCTGCGCAACGCCGAAAAGGTCGATGCGGAGCTGGAAGCGCTGAAAGCGCGCATGAACAAGCAGCAGGAGGGCTGACGTCGTGGAAGAAGTGATCATACCCGTACTCGGCATCCTGACGGCAATCATCGGACTCCCGTGGATCATTCTCCACTATATCACCCGCTGGAAAACCGCGGCGACGCTGACCAGCGCGGACGAGAATCTGATGGAAGATCTCTACGATCTCGCCCGGCGTCTGGAAGACCGGGTGGTAACGGTGGAGCGCATTCTGACTGCCGAGAACCCGAACTGGCGCTCGATGGCGTCCGATCCGCTCGCCGAACGGCTAGAGGCTCCGGCGCAGCGCTTCGAGACGCCGACGTCGCAAAGCTTCGGCGCGCGCACCGTCAGCAACGAATCGAGGAGGATGGGCCAGTGACCGACGCACGCCACACCAAATTCTATCTCGACCGCCAGAACCGCAAATGGAGCGGCGTCTGCGCCGGCATTGCGGATTACACCGGCCTCGACACGACGATCGTTCGCATCGGCGCGGTGGTGCTCACCCTGCTCGGCGGCTTCCCCTGGACGGTTATCGCCTACTTCGTTGCCGCCTGGATGGCGCCGCGCAAGCCGAACGAGCTCTATCGCCAGGACGCGGAGCAGACCAAGTTCTGGCAGGGCGTGCGCGCCTCCCCTGCCCGCTCGGTGCGCGACGTCCGCTCGCGGCTTCGCGACATCGATCGGCGCATGGCGGAAGTGGAGATGTACGTCACCAGCGCCGACACGCGGCTCGCCCGCGAGATCGAGCAGCTGCGCTAATGAGAACCGGCGCCCACGCGGGCGCTGACGAAACAACAGGGGGATAGAATGGCGACGTGGATTTGGGTGCTGATACCGCTTGCGGCGATCTTCGCAGGGGTGATCAAGCGTTGGCTCGACATCAAGGAAAAGCAGATCGAGGCGATCAGCCGCGACGCTGTTGAGCAGGCGCAGCGTTACGCGACTCAGACCGAGAAGCTCGAGGACCGGGTGCGCGTGCTTGAGCGCATCGCCACGTCGCGGGGCACCGACGTCGCCGAGCAGATCGAGCAGCTGCGCGATACGCCGCGCCTCTGAGGAGCTTTCACCATGAACGTGTTCGAATTCGTGCTGGGGATCATCGTCATCGTGACCATGGCGAGCCTGTTCAAGATGCTGCTGACCCATCAGCGCCACAAGCTCGCCCATAACAGCGAGGACGGCGGCCGGCTGGAGCAGGAAGTGCAAACGCTTAGCGCCCGCCTCGCGGTGCTGGAGCGCATCGCGGTGGAAAAGGAAAACAGCCTGGAACGCCAGATCGAGTCGCTCAGGGATCGTTAGGCTTGCGCCGCCTGCATCCTCTGGTAGCGCGGCGGCATGACAACACAGTCTCTCGACGACGTCCTGGCCGATTACGAGCTGCTTGAGCCCGACGACCGCTACCGGCTGCTGATCGACCTCGGCCGCGATCTGGAGCCGATGCCGGAGCCGCTCAAGACCGACGCGACGCTCGTGCGCGGCTGCTCGGCCTCCGTGTGGCTCTACCCGGTGCCGAGAGAGGACGGCGCCCTTCACTTCCTTGCCGATAGCAATGCGGCAATCACCAAGGGCATCGTCGCGCTTGTCCTGCTCGCCGTTCAGAACAAGCGGCCTGAGGAGATCCTCGCCACGGACATCGAAGGCACGCTGGAGCCGTTCGAACTCAAGAACCAGCTTAGCTCCAACCGCACGCAGGGCATTCCCAACATGATCGCCCTGGTGCGCGACACCGCGACCCGGCTCGCCGCCGCATGAGCGAGGCTGCCACTCGCGCCGACCTGTCGAAGATGAAGGGCTTCGATCCGAAGCTGTTCACCCAATATGCGAGCCAGGTCGGCCATGGCGGCGCACTTGGTATCCTCTACCTCGATCACGGCGCCGACTGGGTGGAGCTTGGGCTCGACTATTCGGACAGGCTGATCGGTGTGCCGGAGACCGGCGTCATTGCGTCCGGCCCGATCATCAGCCTGATGGACATGGCGACCAGCATGGCGATCTGGGTCAAGCTCGGCCGCTTCCGCCACCAGGCGACGCTCGACATGCGGGTGGATTACCTTCGCCCCGCGGTTCCCGGCCGCCGCATCCACGGCCGCGGCGAATGCTACCGGGTGACGAAAAGCGTCGGCTTTGTGCGCGGCATCGCGCATGACGGCGACGCGGAGGATCCGGTCGCCCACGTCACCGGCACCTTCATGTTCACGAAGTAGAGGTTCGCCGCTCCTCGGCCTTTTTCAACACGTCGTAAGCCGCCTGCACCGCCTGGAAGCGCTTGGCGGCATCGGCATCGCCGGGCGCGGCATCGGGGTGGTTGACCTTGGCAAGGCGGCGATAGGCGGCCTTAATATCGTCGAAGCTTGCGTCGGTTTCGACCTCCAGCACGTCCAGCGCCCGCATCTCGTCGCGGCTTCGGCTGCCGTCTCCCGAGCCGCCCCAGCCATAATATTTCGCCTGGTTGAAGCCGTTGGCGTCGCGCTGCTCGCCGGCTTCCCGCGCCGCCGCTTCCTCCTTGGTGAGGCCTTCGAAGTAATTCCAATTGCGGTTGTATTCGGCGGCGTGGCGCTCGCAGAAATACCAACGGTCGGGCTTGTTCGGCGCCTTGGGCGCGGGTCGGTCGCCCGGCTCAGTGCAGCCGTCGCGGTCGCATAGCCGCACCTGGGTCGTGCCGCGCTCGCTGCCGTAGGCGCGCCAGCGGGGGAAGCCCCAATCGTTCGATCGTGTCGGTTTAGCCATGGTTCCCAGCCGCCTAGCGCGCCTTGGCCGCACGCGCCAGCCATTCGCCCGGCGGCGCGGTTCAGATTATTTTTCCGGCCGCGCTCATCCAAACGCCCGGGCGGCGGCGTCTAGCTTTCAAACCAACAGGAATTGAAAGGGAGACACCCAATGGATCAAGACGTCCTCATCTTCGCCGTGCTGACCACCGGCGCGGTTGCGATCATCACCCAGATCGCGCGCCTGCTGCGCTCGTCCATGCTTCACCGCACGGTGCGCAAGGCGATCAACAACGACAGCCCCGCGGTGCCGCATCTGCTTGCCGGCATCGAGGAGAAAAGCGGGCCCGGCAGCGACGACCGTACGGGCCTGGTGCTGCTCGCCATCGCCGTCGCGATCTTCCTGTTCGGGCTCATCCAGGGCGATGCCGACGACATCCGCAACACGGCAAGCGTTGCGGTTTTCCCGCTGCTCGTCGGCGCAGCGCTGATCGGCCGGCACCTTTACGCCAAACGCAGCCGGGCGCAGGACTGAGGCGGTAAGCGCCGGGGGAGCGGCCGTGAGCGACGAGGATGCACTGCTTGCGCGGCAGGCGGCCGGGGGCGACTCGGCCGCCTTCACGGCGCTGGTGCGCCGGCACGAGCGGCGGGTGCGCGCCTTTCTGTCGCGGCTCACCGGCGGCCAGGGCGCCGACGACTTGGCTCAAGAGGTGTTCGTCAAGGCGTGGCGGCTGGCGGGCGACTGGCGCGGGCAAGGAAGCTATGGCGGCTGGCTGATGCGGATCGCCTGGACGAGCTATCTTTCGGCCCGCCGCGCCGATGCCCGGCGGCACGGCCGGGATCAGCAGGATTTCGAGGCGCGGGTCGAGACAAGTGGCTCTCCCGACGCGCGGATCGATGCCGAGCGTGCGCTTGCCGGGCTGGACGAACGGGAGCGGGCGGCGGCATTGCTCTGCTTCGGCGAAGGCTATTCGCACGGCGAGGCAGCGAAGATCATGGATCTGCCGCTCGGCACCCTGAAGAGCATCGTCGCCCGGGCGCGGGTGAAACTGGTAAGCGCGTTGGAGGACTGAATGGCAAACGATCACGAAACCGACCCCGTTCTCGCGAACCTGCTGACGGCGCCTGAGCGGGAGCCGGACGAGCGCTTCGTCCTCCAGGTCCGCCACGCGATGATCGCTGACCAGGCGCTGGCGGCCGCGCGCGCATCGGCGTGGCGCAAGTTCGGCGTGGAGATGGCCGCGACCGGCGCGGTGGTGCTGGCCTTCCTGCTGCTCAACCGCGGCGGGTCAGCCTTTCCGGAAGGCGCGGCCATACCGTTCTACCACCCGGCGATGGTCGGCTTCCTGCTGCTCGCTTTGTGGGGCGTGGTGGCGATGCGGCCGGCGGCGGCGGGAGAATAATGCCAGAGGGCCTGTAAGCCGGGTTCTGTCCAACGAGTTTCCTCGTCTGTGCGGCCATTCCTCTAGGAGGCGGATCGCTCCGCCCCTCAAGCAACCAACCCGGACGGTCAGGCCGAAACAAGGCCCATGCGCCGTCCCTATTCGGTCTTGCTCCCGGTGGGGTTTACCGTGCCGGCACCCGTTGCCGGGGCCGCGGTGGGCTCTTACC
>DASVUO010000137.1:0-25933 GCA_036386995.1 Allosphingosinicella sp.
GGTCGGCGGCTATTTCGCCGACGAAGACCTGACGGTAACCGACAACCTGCGCTTCGGCAGCCAATATGGCCGCTTCGCCACCTGCCGCGTCATCTCGGGCAGTGCGCTTGCGCAATTCTACTCGCCGACGACGCCGGGCTGTATCAGCCCGACCGGCCAGGCGGTTCTGCGCAACCAGGTGCCAGGCGTACCGTCACCCTTCGGCGCGGCGGGCCCCGCGATCGTCAACGGTTTCATGACGCTTGAAAGCGTCAACGACCGCGGCAGCACGCTTGACCGCTACTTCCAGAACAGCCGCAACTACGCGCTGTTCACCCACAACATCTTCCACGTCAGCGACGCGCTCTCGGTAACGGTGGGCCTGCGCTATACGAACGAGCGCAAGAAGTTCAACGCGACCTTCGGCAACGACAACACGGCCTGCCAGACGCAGCAGACGGCGCTTACGCCGTTCCTCGCCAATGCCGGCCTTTTCCCCGTTGTCAGCGGCCTGATCGGCCTCACCTGCCAGGGCAACTCCACCGCCGAGCTGAACAACGTCAGCATCAACAGCCGGCGGAGCGAGGACGAATTCACCGGCACCGGCATCCTATCGTACGAGTTTTCGAACGACCTGTTGCTCTACGCTTCCTATTCGCGTGGCTACAAAGCGGGCGGCTTCAACCTCGACCGCTCCGCCCTGAAAGGCCCGATCACGGTCGTGAACGGCGTTCCGACCACGACCTTCGCGGCTGTTGGCGGCGCCCAGGCGCTGGCCGGCAATCTGCAGTTCGATCCGGAGATCAACAACGCGATCGAAATCGGCGGCAAGTACAGCCGTGGGCCGATCACGATCAACGTCGCGGGCTTCCAGCAGCGCTTCCGCAACTTCCAGCTCAACACGTTCAACGGCACCGTCTTCCTGGTGCAGACGGTGAACGGCTGCGGCACCGATCTGAATGGCGGCGATCGCGATCAGAGCAAGTTCCCCGGAACGGCGAACTTCAATGCGGCAGCGGGAACGACGGGTGCCTGCGCGGCGGACGACGTCGGCTACGGCGTTCGCTCGACCGGCATCGAGATCGAAAGCTCGTTCCGCGTCATGCGGGACCTGATGATCAACGCCGGCTTCACCTATGCGGACACCAAGTACCGCAAGAACCTGGTGGGCAACCAGGCGGGCGCGCCGCTCGATCAGGCGCTCCGCAGGCTGCCTGGCAACAACCTGTCGAACGCCCCGCAGGCGGTCGCAACCGCCTCGGTCACTTGGACTCCGGACATCGGCTCGTCGGGCCTCAGCGGCCTGTTCTATGTCGATAGCCGCCTGACCAGCGACTACAACACCGGCTCCGATCTGTTCCCGCAAAAGGCGCAGACCAGCTATGCGCTCTTCAACGCCCGCGTCGGCATCCGCGGCCCGGGCGAGCGCTGGGCGCTGGAGCTTTGGGGCCAGAACATCTTCAACCAGCAGTACACGCAGGTTGCGTTCAACTCGCCGTTCCAGGAAGGCGCCGCCACCACGGCGTTCGCCGATCCGCAGTTCCCGGGCGGGCGGCAGATCTTCTCCGCCTACCTCGCCGAGCCGCGGACCTACGGCCTCACCGGCCGCTTCCGCTTCTAAGCGAAGGCAGTTCGACTACACAGATGGGGCCTCCGGACATCGTTCGGGGGCCCTTTTTGTTTGGCAAGCTTGCGAGAACGGCGGGTGGGGTCAGGCGGCGGCGCGCTGTCCAATCGGCTGATCGCCGGCGGCGCGGAGCAGGCGGGTGTGAAGCGCCTTGAGGCGGGCGATCGAGAGGATCTTTCCGCCGCCGAGGTCCGTCAGGTAAAAGACGTCTACCGCCCGCTCACCATAAGTGGCGACATGGGCGGAGTGGATCGCGACCTTTGATTCAAACAAGGCGCGGGCGAGGCCGCTCAGCAAGGCGGCGCGGTCGCGGGCGTTTACCTCGACGACCGTGTACCGGCTCGAGGCATTGTTATCGATGAACACCGCCGGGTGGATCGCAAAGGCCTCGGCACGGACCAGCGGAAGCGCCTTGGCCTCCAGCCGCTCGGTCGCCGGCTCCTCGCCCGCCGCCGCCGCGGTCACTGCTTCGGCGAGGCGTTCGAGCTGATGCGGATCGGCGAACGGCCCACCGGCACGGTCCTGAACCAGGAAGTTGTCGATCGCCATGCCGTCGTTGGTGGTGTGGATCCGCGCATCGATGATGTTGCCGCCCGCGAGGCTGATGGCCCCGGCGAGACGCCAGAACAGGCCGAGCTGGTCGCGGGCGTAGGCGCTGACCAGGGTGGCGTCGCTCTCCGGCTGCACGACGATTTCCACCGGCACGGCGTCGGCGAGCCGGTCGGCGCGGTCCATCAGGAGGGCGTTGCGTTCGATCACCTCCGGCGCTTCGGCAAGCCAGTAGCTTTCGGGCAGGCGCCAGACCAAGCGGGCGAAGCGGCTTTCGTCCCAGCCGAGCCGGGCGGCGAGCGCCTCCTGCACGGCGGCGATGCGGTCGCCGCGGCCTTTCTGCTTGTGGCCCAGGCGAAGCACTTCTTCCGCGCTTTCGAACAGGTCGCGAAGCAGCTGGCGCTTCCAGGCGTTCCAGACGCCGGGGCCGACGGCGCGGATGTCGACCACGGTGAGGAGAAGAAGAAGCCGAAGCCGCTCGAGGCTTGCCACTTCGCGAACGAAGTCGCCGATCGTCTGCGGATCGGACAGGTCGCGCTTGAAGGCGGTGGCCGACATCAGGAGGTGGCGGCGGACCAGCCAGGCGACTGTGTCGGTCTCGGCCGGGCTGAGGCCGAAGCGCGGGCAGAGGCTGTGCGCGACCTCCGCGCCAAGCACGCTGTGGTCGCCGCCGCGGCCCTTGCCGATGTCGTGCATCAGCACGGCGCAATAGAGTACCCGGCGGGACGCGATGTAGCCGAAGATCCGGGTGGAGAGCGGGTGGTCCTCCTTGAGTTCGCCTTTCTCGATGCGCGCCAAGAGGCCGATGGCGCGGATGGTGTGCTCGTCGACGGTGTAATGGTGGTACATGTCGAACTGCATCTGCGCGACGACACGCCCGAACTCGGGAACGAAGCGGCCGAAGATGCCGGCTTCGTTCATCCACCTCAGCACTGTTTCAGGGTCGCGCTTGGAGGTCAGCACGTCGAGGAACAGGGCGTTGGCGCGGGGATCGGCGCGAAGCCCGGCATCGACCAGCTTGGCGTCGCGCGCCGCCGCCCGCATTGCAAGCGGGTGGATTTCGAGCTCGAAGCGGTCGGCGAGTGCGAAGAGGAGAAGGAGGCGGATCGGCTCCTCCCGGAAGAAGTCGTCGCCGGGAAGTGCAAGGCGGCCGCGGTCGAGGACGAAGCCTTCCAGCTTGCGCGGGCGGCGGCGGAGCGTCGGAAGTCCGAAACGGCTGCCTTTCTTCGCAAACTTCTCGTCGAGGTGGGTCAGGAAGACGCCGGTCAGGTCGCCGACGGTTTTAGCGTGCAGGAAATAGTGGCGCATGAAGCGCTCCACCGGCGATTTGCCCGGCCGGTCGGCATAGTTCATCCGCGCGGCGATCTCGCGCTGATAGTCGAAGGTCAGCCGCTCCTCGGCGCGGCCGGCGACGATGTGGAGATGGCAGCGCACCCCCCACAGGAAGCGCTCGGCGCGCTGGAACTGCTTGAACTCGGCGGGCGTAAGCAGGCCGACCTCGACAAGTTCGGCGACGCTGCGCACCCGGTAAACATATTTGCCGATCCAGAAGAGCGTGTGGAGATCGCGAAGCCCGCCTTTGCCTTCCTTGACGTTGGGTTCGACGACGTAGCGGCTGTCGCCCATCCGGCGGTGGCGGGCGTTGCGTTCCTCCAGTTTCTCCGCGACGAACTCGCCGGCTTTGCCTTCGACCACTTCCCTGCGGAAGCGGGTCTCGACCTCCTCGAACAAGGCCTCCTCGCCCCAGAGGTAGCGGGCTTCGAGGATTGCAGTGCGGATCGTGTAGTCGCCGGCCGCTTGCGCCACGGTTCCGGCGACCGTGCGGCTTGAGTGGCCGACTTTCAGGCCGAGATCCCAAAGGACGTAGAGGATCGCCTCCACGACAGGACCTGCGTCCGTGCCGGCGCCGTCCGGGGTGACGAAGGCGAGATCGACGTCCGAATGAAGCGCCATTTCGCCGCGCCCGTAGCCGCCAACCGCCATCAAGAGCAGCCGCGCGCCGCCCAGCGGCTGGAGGCGGCGGGTGACGAGGTCCCAGACTAGGCGCAGGATCTGGTCGGTAAGGTACGCATAAGCGGCGGCGGCTTCGGAACCGTGCCAGGGCTTCGCTTCGAGCCGCCGCGCGATCTCGGCGCGGCCATCCGCAAGCGCCGCCTTGAGCAGGGCCACTGCTTCCGCGCGAACCGTCTGATCGTCGCCGCTGAGGCCGGTGAGCACGTCCGCCAGAGCGCGGCGATCGATGATCGCCCGGCGGTTGGAAACGACGGCGTAGCGCTCCCGCATCACCCGGCGTCCGCGGCGATCCGCTTCAGGCGGTAGACCAGTTCCAGAGCTTCGCGGGGGCTGAGGGCGTCCGCATCCACTTCGGCCAAAGCGGCGGCGAGCGGTTCGGGCCGCGCCTCCTCTTCGGCTTGGGCGGCGGCGGCGAAGAGGGGGAGGTCGTCGAGGCCGGCGGCGATCCCGCCGGTGGCGGCGCGGCCTTGTTCGAGCTTGGCAAGCACCGACTTGGCGCGGGCGAGGACCGGCGGCGGCAGGCCTGCCAGCTTGGCGACGGCGAGGCCGTAGCTTCGGTCGGCGGGACCCTTTGCGAGTTCGTGGAGGAGGACGAGTTCGTTCTTCCACTCTCGTGCGCGGACGTGGTGGAGGGAGAGGGCGTCGAGGCGTTCGGCGAGCCGGGTAAGCTCGTGATAATGGGTGGCGAACAGGCAGCGGCAGCGGTTGCGGTCGTGCACCGCCTCGACCACCGCCCAAGCGATGGCGAGGCCGTCATAGGTGGAGGTGCCGCGACCGACTTCGTCGAGGATCACGAAGCTGCGGTCGGTGGCCTGAGCAAGGATGGTCGCGGTTTCAACCATTTCGACCATGAAGGTGGAGCGGCCGCGTGCGAGGTTGTCCGACGCGCCGACGCGGCTGAACAGGCGGTCGACGAGGCCGAGCGTGGCGCGGCTGGCGGGCACGAAGGCGCCCGCCTGGGCGAGAACCGCGATCAGCGCGTTCTGGCGAAGAAAGGTCGATTTGCCGCCCATGTTGGGGCCAGTGACCAGCCACAGGCGCGAATGGTCCGAAAGTTCGCAGTCGTTGGCGACGAAGCGGCCTCCGGAGGCGCGAACGGCGTCTTCGACCACCGGGTGGCGGCCGCCCTGAATCTCGAAGCAATTGCGCTCAACGAACAGCGGGCGGGTCCAGCCGCCTTCCGCCGCGCGCTCGGCGAGGCCGGCGGCGACGTCCAGGCGGGCAAGCGCATCGGCGGCGGCGGCGATCGGCTCGGCTCGCGCCAAAGCGGCATCGATCAGCTCTTCCAGATGCGCGGCTTCGGCGGCGACGGCGTGGTTCTGGGCATTGCCGACACGAAGCGCCTGTTCATGGAGGTCCGGCGCGTTGAAGCGGACGACGCCTGCGAGCGTCTGGCGGTGCGTGAAGCCGCTTTCCGCGGCCATCAGCTGGTCTGCGTGCTTGGCCGGGACTTCGATGTGGTAGCCGAGCACGCCGTTGTGGCGAATCTTGAGCGCGGCGATGCCGGTCTGGGTCCGGTAGCGCGCTTCCAGGCTGGCAATCGCCCGCCGCCCCTCGCCGCCGGTGGAGCGAAGATCGTCGAGCGCGGCGTCATAGCCCTCCGCGATGTAGCCGCCGTTCGCCGCGTCGATCGGCGGCGAGGGGACAAGGGCGCGGGCGAGGAGGTCGGTCAGCTCGCCATGGCCTGTGAGCGTGGGCAGGAGCTGGTCGAGCAGCGACGGGCGGTCGGGGAGCGCCGCCAGACGGGCGTGGAGGCGGCGGGCTTCGTCCAGGCCGTCGCGAAGCTGGCCGAGATCGCGTGGGCACCCGCGGCCGGCAACGAGGCGGCCGAGCGCGCGGCCGATGTCCGGCAGCGCCTTCAATTGGCGGCGAAGCATGTCCCGGGTGCCGGCGTCGCGCTCGAAGGCGGCGACGAGGTCCAAGCGTGCTTCGATGGCAAGGCGGTCGAGGAGGGGCGCCCCGATGTCGGCGGCGAGCAGGCGGGCTCCGGCGCCGGTGACGGTGCGGTCGACGGCGTGAAGCAGGCTTCCGCTGCGGCCGCCGGTGGCGGCGCAGGTCAGCTCCAGGCTTTCGCGCGTCGCCGAGTCGATCATCATGTGGTCGCCGGCCGAGCGAAGCACCGGCGGGCGCAGGAACGGAACCGAGTCGCGGGCGACTTCGTCCAGGTAGGAAAGGAGCCCGCCGGCGGCGCAGAGTGCTGCCCGGTCAAAGCTTCCGAAGCCGTCCAAGGTGGCGACTTCGAAGCGCTGCTTGAGGCGCTTTTCGGCGGCAAGGGAGTCGAAGCCGCCGCGTGCCTCCTGGGTGATCACTTCCGCCGCGGCCAGTCGAGCAAGCTCCGCATCGAGGTTGGCCGCGGGCACCGAGCCAAGCTCGAACCGCCCGGTAGAGATGTCGGCGGCGGCGAGGCCGCAGCGCTCACCCGCACGCGACACGGCCACCAGCCAATTCGCCGCGCACGAATCGAGCAAGGCCTCTTCGGTCAGCGTGCCGGCGGTGACGACGCGGACGATGGCGCGGTTCACCACCGATTTGGAGCCGCGCTTCTTGGCTTCGGCGGGGCTCTCCGTCTGTTCGGCGATGGCGACGCGGTGGCCGCCTTTGATCAGCCGGGCGAGATAGGCCTCGGCGGCGTGAATGGGGACGCCGCACATCGGAATTGGGGCGCCATCATGCTCGCCGCGGGCGGTGAGGGCGATGTCGAGGCACTGGGCGGCGGCCTTGGCGTCGTCGAAGAACAATTCGAAGAAGTCGCCCATCCGGTAAAAGAGCAGGCAATCGGGCGCTTCCGCCTTGATGGCGAGATATTGCGCCATCATCGGGGAGGGGCCCGTCTCCGTCTTTGCCTTCGTCGCCATGGCGAGGAGGGTAAAGGGTCGGGGTGGAAAGCGGAACGTCCAAATACGCGTTCGTCCCCAGCAATTTATGTGAAACCGGGCCGGGGTTGCTCCGTTCACCCCCCGAGGCCTAGAGCGGCCGCGTCCCGATTACGTTACGAAAAGGCCCGGTTCATGAGCGAGAGCAACGTCACCTTCTCCGATCAGGAGGCGCTGGACTTCCATGCTCAGGGCCGGCCGGGGAAGATCGAGATCATCGCCTCGAAGCCGATGGCGACGCAGCGCGATCTGTCGCTGGCCTACTCGCCCGGAGTCGCGGTGCCGGTGCGGGCGATCGCGGAGGATCCGGGCAAGGCCTATGACTATACGGCCAAGGGCAATCTCGTCGCGGTGATCTCCAATGGCACAGCGATCCTCGGGCTCGGCAATCTCGGCGCCTTGGCTTCGAAGCCGGTGATGGAAGGCAAAGCGGTGCTGTTCAAGCGCTTCGCCGACGTCGATTCGATCGATCTGGAGGTCGACACGGAAGACGCCGACGCTTTCATCAACGCCGTTGCCTTGCTTGAGCCGAGCTTCGGCGGGATCAACCTGGAAGACATCGCCGCCCCCGCTTGCTTCATCATCGAGCAGGAGCTGAAGGCGCGGATGAACATCCCCGTTTTCCACGACGACCAGCACGGCACCGCGATCATCACCGCCGCCGGCCTGATCAATGCGTGTTACCTGACCGGCCGCTCGCTGAAGGACATCAAGGTGGTGGTGAACGGCGCCGGAGCGGCGGCGATCGCCTGCACCGAGCTGATCAAGGCAATGGGGGTGCCGCACGGCAACGTCATCATGTGCGACCGCAAGGGCGTGATCTGGCAGGGGCGGCCGGAGGGGATGGACCAATGGAAGTCGGCGCACGCGGTGCCGACGGAGGCGCGGTCGCTGCCCGAGGCTTTGGTCGGCGCCGACGTGTTCCTCGGCCTCTCCGCCGCCGGAGCGCTGAAGCCGGAGATGGTGCGCGACATGGCGCCGCGCCCGATCATCTTCGCGATGGCCAACCCCGATCCGGAGATCTCGCCGCCCGACGCGAAGGCGGCGCGGCCCGACGCGATCATCGCCACCGGCCGGTCGGACTTCCCGAACCAGGTCAACAACGTGCTCGGCTTCCCATTCATCTTCCGGGGCGCGCTCGACGTGCGGGCGACCACGATCAACGACGAAATGAAGATTGCCGCCGCCGAGGCTTTGGCCGATCTCGCCCGGCAGCAGGTGCCGGAAGAGGTCGCGGCGGCCTACGGCGGGCGGGCGCACAGCTTCGGGCCCGATTACATCATTCCCGCGCCGTTCGATCCCCGGCTGATGGAGGTCGTGCCGGCCGCCGTTGCGCAGGCGGCGATGGAATCGGGCGTGGCGCGTCTGCCGATCGAGGACATGGCGGCCTACCGCAATTCGCTGAAGGCACGGCTCAACCCGACCACATCGGTACTTACCGCCGCTTACGAAGCGGCGCGCGCCAATCCGAAGCGGGTGCTGTTCGCCGAAGGGGATGAGGATGTGGTGCTTCGTGCCGCGATCGCGTTCCGCGACGGCGGCTATGGGGTTCCGGTGCTTGTCGGCCGCGACGACGTGCACGAGCGGCTGCGCGCGCTGGGCGCGACCGATGCCGAAAATATCGAGGTGCTCAACGCCCGAAGCTGCGCCGACCGTATCCCGCAGATGGTGGAGCATCTTTACCAGCGGCTGCAGCGCAAGGGCTATCTCCACCGCGAAGTGGAGCGGATGATCAACCAGGATCGCAACACCTTCGCGTCTCTGATGATGGCGCTCGGCGAGGCGGACGTGCTGATCAGCGGCGTCACGCGGCCCTACGTGCAGGCGCTTCGCCAGGTACGGCGGGTGCTTGATCCCAAGCCGGGCGCGACGCCGTTCGGAATCCATATCCTGGTCGGGCAGAGTCACACCATCTTCATGGCCGACACCACCGTCACCGAGCGGCCGACCGCCGAGCAGCTCGCCGAGATCGCGACTCAAACGGCGGGTGTGGCGCGGCGCATGGGCCACGAGCCGCGGGTGGCGTTTTTGTCTTATTCCACCTTCGGCAATCCCGAAGGCACCTTCCTTGAGAATATCCGCGGCGCGGTGCGGTTGCTCGATGAGCGGGGCGGCGCCGACTTCGAATATGAAGGCGAGATGGCACCGGACGTGGCGCTCAACCCGGCTATGCATCGGGTCTATCCGTTCAGCCGCCTGACCGGCCCGGCAAATGTGCTGGTCATGCCGGGGCTGCAATCCGCGAGCCTGTCGGCGAAGTTGCTTGGCGAACTTGGCGGCGACTCCGTGATCGGGCCGATGCTCGTCGGCATGGCGCAGCCGGTGCAGATCGCAACGATGACGGCAAGCGCGTCGGACCTGCTGACCCTCGCCGTGCTCGGCGCCGGCGGCATCGTTCGCTAAAGGGTGGCGAGCGGCGTCTCGGGCGCCGCCCCCGTCCTTAGTTCGGGCTGCTGCCGCCGTTGCCGGTGGGGGCGCTCATGCCGCCGCTGCCGACCGAGCCGATGTTGCCGAACAATTCTTCCAAGAAGCTGCGGTCGCGGCCCAGCGTCGGCGTCTTGTCGGCGCTCGGGTCGATCGAGGCGACCTGCTCGGTGCCGCGGCGATCGACGGCGGTGACGTTGCCGGCGGCGTCGAAGCGCACGCGAAGCACCGTCTGGCTGCTCACCTTTGGCTGGTTGTAGGCATAGTTCTTGGTGTTGCGGGAGACGTAATACCAATCGTTCTCATTGAACTGGCCGGTAAAGGTCGGGCGGCCAAGGGTGGTCTGCACCGATTCCTTGTTGTCGACGCCCGGCTGAACCGCGGTCACCAATGCTTCGTCCACGACATAGCCCTGGCGAAGTGCCATTTTTGTGCAGCCGGCGGTTGCAAAAGCGCCAGCGGCGACGGCGATCAGCGCGATGCTGCGTGCGTGCCGAACGATCATATTGGAAACTCTCCGTAAAAGCGGCTGCGCACCCCGCGTGGCGCCGCGCCTGCCTTGCGGGCGGGGACGAGAGACACCAATATCCGACAAAAGCTGAACGGCGCAAGTACGCGCCCCACCTGGAGCACCTCTTTGACCTTTCTCTCCCGTCTGTTCGGCGACCGTTCGGAGCGCCAGACGCTTCGCCCCCTTTACGACGCGGCGGTGCGGCTGGGCCGCGATCCGGGCTGGTATCTGGAAGGCGGGGTGCCGGACACGATGACGGGGCGGTTCGATGTCGTCTCCTCCGTAGTTGCCTTGCTGCTGCTTCGGCTGGAGGCGGAAGGGGACGCGGCGCGGCGCGAGACCGTGATGCTAACCGAGTTGTTCATCGACGACATGGACGCAACGCTTCGCCAGGCGGGGACGGGCGATCTCGTCGTCGGCAAAAGGGTGGGCAAGCTGATGTCGACGCTGGGCGGGCGGCTTGGGGCGTATCGCGAGACGCTGATTGGGGAGGGCGACCTCCACGCGGCGGTGCGGCTGAACATGTTCCGCGATTCGCCGCCGTCCGACGAGGTCGTGCCGGTGGCGGCGGAGCGGCTTCGGGCGCTGCATGCGCGGCTTGCTGGGGTGTCGCTCCTGCAGCTGTTGGCGGGAGAAATTTGATGGCGGAATTCAGCCGCGCCTTTCGGATCGACACGCTCGGCGCCGGTGCGCGCGACGTGGCGATCAAAGCGGACGAAGCGGAGCGGGCGGCGCTTGCGGAGCGGTTCGGCTTGCTTGAAATCCATGCGCTTTCCGCAACCGCAAGTCTCTCCCGTGCCGACGAAGCGGTCCGTGCATCCGGGCGGGTGACGGCGACCGTGGTGCAAAGCTGCGTCGCCACGGGCGAGCCGGTGGAGGAGCAGGTGGCGGAGGACTTCACCATCGAGTTCCGCCCGCACCCGGAGGTGAACGCGCCCGACGAGGAGATCGAGCTGAGCGGAAGCGAGCTCGACGTGGTGTTCTACGACGGTTCTGCGGTGGATCTGGGGGAGGCGGTCGCGGAGACGGTGTCGCTTGCGCTCAACCCCTTTCCGCGCTCGCCCGAGGCCGAACAGGCGCTGCGCGAGGCGGGGGTGAAGAGCGAGGAAGAGGCGAAAAGGGAGGCGAGCCCGTTTGCTGGCCTTGCGGCGCTTAAGGATAAGCTCGGAAGCTAATTTCGAGGGCCGTCACGCGAGTTAATCGCGTGACGTCAGACGGGCGCTTGCGCGCCCGCTGGCCGGCCTTTGCCCTGTCTCGTGCAAGGCGACGATTGCTGCGCAATCCCCACCTTGCACTTGGGGGCTTCGGCTTAAAACGGGACGTCGTCGTCGAGGTCGCTGTCGAACGCCGGGGCTGGGCGCGACTGCGGGCGGCTGCCGCCACCGCCGCCACCACCGAAGCCGCCGCCACCGCCGCTGAAGTCGCTGCCGCCGCTTTGGCCGTAATCGTCGCCATAGCCGCCGGCACCAGCGCCGCCGCCGCCGCGGCTGTCGAGGAGGACGAGCTCGCCGCGGAAGCGCTGGAGGACGATCTCAGTCGAATATTTGTCCTGGCCGCTATTGTCCTGCCACTTGCGAGTCTGGATCTGGCCCTCGAGGTACACCTTGGAGCCCTTTTTGAGGTAACTCTTGGCGACCTTGCCGAGGTTCTCGTTGAAGATCACGACCCGGTGCCACTCAGTCCGCTCCTGCTTGTTGCCGTCGCGGTCCTTCCAGCTTTCGGAGGTGGCGATTCGCAGGTTCACCACTTCGCCGCCGTTGTTGAGCGAGCGGCTTTCCGGATCGTCGCCCAAATTGCCGACCAGAATGACCTTGTTGACGCCCGCCATCGATAAACCCTTCTAAAGCCCGAGCGCGATCGCGCTCCAATATGTCGCGCCGGCCGCAAGCCAGGCGAGTGCGAAAAGATAGCCTAGCATGAAGGCGGGCCATTTCCACCCGTTGGTCTCGCGCCTGGCGACCGCGATTGTGGATAAGCATTGCGGCGCGAACACGAACCAGGCGAGGAACGCCAGCGCCGTCGGCAGGCTCCAGCGGCCGCGCAATTTCTCGATCAACGGCTGTTCGGCGGCGGCGTCATCCTCGGCATCGATCGAATAGGCCGTGGCAAGCGCGGAGACGGCGACTTCACGCGCGGCCATTGCGGGAATCAAAGCGAGGGCGATCTCGTGGTTGAAGCCGATCGGGCGGACGATGACCTCCAGTCCGGAAGCAATCTTGCCGGCGATCGAGCTGTCGAGCGCTGTTTCGCCCTCCTTCGGCTGCGGGAAGGAGAGCAGGGCCCAGAGCACCACGGTGGAGACCAGGATCAGGGTGCCGGCGCGTTTGAGGAAGATCAGCGCGCGCTGCCACAGGCCGAGCAGCACATCACGCAGGTGCGGGAGCTGGTATTTCGGCATTTCGAGGAGGAAGCCGCGGGGGACGCCCTTGGTGACGGTGAGACGCAGGAAGAGGGCCGCGACCAGCGCGCCGAGCACACCCAAAGCGTAGAGCGCGAAGAGCACGATGCCCTGGAGGCCGAAGGCGCCGCCGACGGTGCGGTCGGGAATGAAGGCGCCGATAATGATCGCGTAAACCGGAAGCCGCGCCGAGCAGGTCATCAAAGGCGCGATCAGGATGGTAGTGAGCCGGTGCTTCGGGTCCTCGATGGAGCGGGTCGCCATGATGCCGGGCACCGCGCAGGCGAACGACGACAGGAGCGGGATGAAGGCGTGGCCGGAGAGGCCCACGCGCGCCATCAGCCGGTCCATCAGGAACGCGGCGCGGACCATGTAGCCTGAAGCCTCCAGCAAGAGGATGAAGAGGAACAGGATCAGGATCTGCGGCAGGAAGACGACTACCGCGCCGACACCGCCGAGCACGCCATCGACGATCAGCGAGCGAAGCGCATTGTCTGGGAGCCACCCCGCCACCGCGCCTTGCGCCGCCGAGACGCCGGCTTCGATCCACCCGATCGGCGTTTCGGACCAGGCGAACACCGCCTGGAACATGAAGAACATGACCGCCGCGAAGATCAGCGGACCGGCGAGCGGGTGAAGCGCGACCTTGTCGATCGCCTGGCTGATTCGCCGCACCGGCGTTTCCCGGGCGGTGGCGGCGCGGGCAATAGCCCTCGCGCGGCGCTGGATCGCGGTGAAGTCTTCCTGATCGCGTCCGTCTCCGCCGCGGATCAGGCGCGCGGCCGAGACCGCTTCACTCAGCGCTTCCTTGATTTCGCCGGCGCCGCGGCGGCGCACCGCGACGGTTTCCACGACCGGCACGCCAAGCTCGCGCTCCAGCACCGTGGGGTCGATCTCGAGCCCGTCGCGGCGGGCGAGGTCGACCATGTTGAGCGCGATCACGACGGGGAGGCCGAGCGCGATCAGCTGAAGCGCGAAGCGCAGGTGGTTGTCGAGGTTGGACGCGTCGAGAACGAGGAGCAACGCGTCGGGCAGGCGCTCGCCGGCCTGCTTGCCGAGCACGACGTCGCGGGTGACTTCCTCGTCCGGGCTGGACGGATCGAGGCTGTAGGCGCCGGGCAGGTCGACGATCTCGACCGGCCGGCCGTCCGCGAGGAACAGGCGGCCGGACTTCCGCTCCACGGTGACGCCGGGATAATTGCCGACCTTCTGGCGCGCCCCGGTCAGCATGTTGAACAGGGCGCTCTTGCCGGCATTGGGGTTGCCGACCACCGCCACCAGCGGAATGGTGGTCATCGCGCCGTCTGGTCCACCGTAATCACCCGGGCGGCGGCGCGGCGAAGGGCGATGGTCATGCGGCCGACGCGGACGGCGAGCGGATCGCGGCCGAACGGCGCGCCGTGTAGCGACTCGACGGCGACGCCTTCATCGAGGCCGAGGTTGCGGAGGCGCCGCGCGTCCGGCTCCGGCAGGCGCGCCCAATCGATCGCGGTCACGGTCGCGGGCGCGCGGAACGGAAGCTGATCGAGCGTGATCTCCATTGTTGCAACTGATTATCAATATCGGGAGCAAATATCCAGCGTGATCGGCGGAGTGCGTGGGCAGTGCCCCGCTCTTGCGCGCATGGCGGGAAGCGGCGAAAGGATGCGCATGCCCGACACCGACATTCCCGCCGCGCTTCGCGAAGCCGCGCTCGTTTCCAAAGCCTGGCCGTATGAAGAAGCGCGCAAGCTGTTGAAGCGCTACCCGGACGGGCCGCCGACAGGCGAGATCGTGTTCGAGACCGGCTACGGACCCTCAGGCCTGCCGCACCTCGGCACTTTCCAGGAAGTGGCCCGGACTTTGATGGTCCGCCGCGCGCTTGCCGAGATGGCCGATTGGCCGAGTCGGCTGGTGGCGTTTTCGGACGACATGGACGGCATGCGCAAGGTGCCGCCGGCCGCGCCCGAGCAGGCAATGATGCTTAGCCACCTCGATCAGCCGCTGTCGGTGGTGCCCGATCCTTATGGCTGCCATTCGAGCTATGCGGCGCATAACAACCACCTGCTTCGCGAATTCCTCGACCGCTTCGGCTTCGATTATGAGTTCCTGTCATCCACCGGATGCTATGCTTCCGGGCGGTTCGACGAGACGCTTCGCCAAGTGTTGCGCAACTACGGCGCGATCATGGACATCATGTTGCCGACCTTGCGAGAGGAACGGCGCCGGACATATTCGCCGGTGCTGCCGGTGAGCCGGGTGAGCGGGAAGGTGCTGCAAGTGCCCATCGAAGTGGCCGATCCCGAAGCCGGCCTCGTCCGGTACAGGGAGCCGGAGACCGGCGAGATGGTGGAGCAGTCGATCCTGTCCGGCGGCGCCAAGCTGCAATGGAAGGTCGATTGGGCGGCGCGTTGGGTGGCGCTTGCCGTTGATTACGAGATGGCCGGCAAGGACCACATCGACGGAATGATCCAGAGTGGAAAGATCGCGCGGGCGCTCGGCGGGCGGCCGCCCGAGGGCTTCAATTACGAGCTGTTCCTGGACGAGAATGGCGAAAAGATTTCGAAGACCAAGGGCAACGGCGTCACCATCGACGAGTGGCTGAGCTATGCGCCGCCGGAGAGCCTGGCCTTCTACATCTACCGCGAGCCTAAAAAGGCGAAGCAGCTGAGCTTCGGTGTGATCCCGAAGGCGGTGGACGAATATTACCAGTTCCTTGCCGCCTACGAGGCGCAGCCGTGGGACAAGCGCCTCGGCAATCCGGTGCATCATGTGCACGCGGGTCACGTTCCGTCAGCGGAGATGCCGGTGAATTTCGCATTGCTGCTCAACATCGCCAGCTTGCCGGGCGTCGGCGATCGCGACACGATCTGGAGCTTCCTCCACCGCTACCGGCCCGAGCTGTCCGCTGAGGGCAACCCCGCACTCGACAAGCTGGTGAGTTTCGCCGTCGCTTATGCCAAGCGTTTCGTTGCGCCGACCTTGAAGCGTCGCAAACCGACCGCGGAGGAAGCGGCGGCGCTGCGCGAACTCGACACGCTGCTGGCGAGCGACGACGGCACCGGCCGCGAGGGCGAAGACCCAGCCTCGGTGCTGCAGAACCACATCTATGAAATCGGCAAGGCGCATTACGGCAAGGAGCGCCTGCGCGAATGGTTTGGCGTCCTCTACGAAACCCTGCTCGGCAGCGCTCAGGGCCCCCGCATGGGCAGCTTCATCGCGCTCTACGGCGTGGACAACAGCCGCCGACTGATCAATGACGCCTTGAACACAGCCCTACCCCCCAGTCACGGCGGATCGGCGGAACAGGTGGCATAGTGTTGTACCGGAACAAGGAACGGCGTGGCGCGCCGTGGGTGGCCGCGTTGGCGTTCCTTGCTCCCGGGGCATGTTCGGCGGAACCGGCCACGAAAACGTCACCTGTAAGTTCAGCGCCCTCCATAAAGCTGACAGGCCGGATTGATGCAACTAGCCTGCAGGCTTTCAAGCGAGGCCTGTCGCCCCAAACTGAGCGTCTGATCATCAACAGCGCCGGTGGTCGTTCACCGGAAGCGATGGAGCTGGGGTCACTCGTCCGCTCACTTGGCCTCGAAGTTGTTGTTGACGGCGTGTGCCTCTCGGCGTGCGCGCATTTCGTCTTCATCCCCGCCAAGCGAAAGCGCCTTGAACCGAACTCCGTTGTAGCTTTCCATCAGACTGCCACCGCGCTCTCGCGCTTGCTACTTGCCTCCGGAAGGCAGGATTTGGCGGCATTCTACCTGCCCGTCGCTGAGAACGAGCAAGCATTTTACAAGTCGGCCGGTATATCGACAAAGCTGCTTAACGAACCCTATCGAGAACTGAACCCGATCTGCTATCAGGAGCAGACGGGGGCGCCACAGGGATCAGAGTATCAAACTGCCTTTTTCTCGCAGACCTCCTTCTACGTACCCGCCTTATCGGACCTTTACGGCTTTGGGGTGGGTCCGATACAGGGCTATTGGCCGAGTTCGACTAGCGACATTGGGAAAGCAGTTGCTCGTTATCCTAGAAAGCTGAACCTGTCTTTTAAGATGAAGCTAGCGACTTCGGGACGGGATGTTACCTATCAGCCGAAAGCGTTGCCGAAGTGCCCGGAGGAGCCGATGTACCAACTGCCGCGCAGACCTGTTCCGTAAGCAGCGCTTCTTTAACTGCTACCGCCCGGCTGCCCCGCAATCCAGTCGTCGATCTTGCGCTCCAACACCGCCAGCGGAAGGGCGCCGGACATCAGCACTTGTTCGTGAAAGGCGCGGATGTCGAACCGGGGGCCGAGCGCCTTCTCGGCGCGGGCGCGGAGCTCGCTGATCTTTAGCTGGCCGATTTTGTAGGCGAGCGCCTGACCGGGCATGGCGATGTAGCGCTCGGTCTCCGCGGTTGCGTTGCTTCGGCCGCGCGAGCTGTTGTCGAGGATGTATTGGATCGTCCGGTCGCGGGTCCAGCCCTTGGAATGGATGCCGGTGTCGACCACCAGGCGGATGGCGCGGAACAGCTGCGAATCGAGATAGCCGAAATACTGATAGGGGTCGGTGTAGACGCCGAGCTCGCGCCCTAAGGTTTCGGCGTAGAGGCCCCAGCCTTCCACGAACGCCGTGTTGCCGCCGAAGCGCTGGAAGCTGGGCAGCGACGCATTCTCCTGCGCCAGGCTGATCTGGAAATGGTGCCCCGGCGCGCCTTCGTGGAGGTAGAGCGTCTCCATGCCGGGCGTGGTGCGCGACGGCAGGTCGTAAGCGTTGAAGTAGAAGATGCCGGGGCGCGAACCGTCGGGTGTGCCGCTGTTGTAGGAGCCGCGGGCGGCGCCTTTCTCGGTCAGCGCCGGCACCGGGCGTATTTCGAGACCGGTCTTCGGCAGGGTGCGGAACAGGCGCGGCAGGGTGGCATCGACGCGCTTGCCGATGGCGACGAAGCCTCGCTGAAAGGCTTCGCGGCTTTCCGGCTTGAACTTGGGATCGGTGCGGATGTGTTCGAAGAATTCGCGCAACGTGCCGGTGAAGCCGACCTGGCGCTTCACGCCTTCCATCTCCGCGTGGAGCCGCTCGACATTTTCGAGGCCGATGCGGTGGATTTCGTCGGGCGAGAGATCCGTGGTTGTGCTTGCGCGGACGAGATGGGCGTAGAGCGCTTCCCCGCCCGGTACGGCGCTCAGGCCGACGCTTTCGCGCGAGGCGGGAAGGTATTCGGTTTTGAGGAAGGTGCGAAGCCGCTCAAGCGCCGGCCGAACGGTGCCGGTGATCTTCTGGCGGAAGGCGGTGCGCAGCCGGGCCTGGTCGGCGGCGGGCACTTCGGCCGGGAAGCGGCCGGCGGGGCGAAAGAAGGCGCTTTGCTCGATGGGATCGGCGAGCATTGCGTCAATCTGCTCGAGGACGTTGGCGGTGACGATCCTGGGCTGAACAACGCCCGACTTCATACCCGTTCGCATCCGCGCCGTTGCCCGATCGAGCGCACCCGCGAAATCGTCCATTCGGGTGAGGCTGTTTTCGTAATCTGCAACCGTCTTGAATGGCGCGATGCTTTCACCGGAGCTGATTTCAGCGACGAGCGCGTGGACGCCGCCGAAATGGTCGATGGGCAAAGCGGCGCTTACCGCGAGCAGCTCAGGCTGAAGCCCGCGAAGGTCGGTTTGGCGCTGCCACAGGAAGGTGTCGTAGGAGATGCGCTCGTCGGGCGTCAGCTTCGCCCGATCGATCCGCTTCAGCGCGGCGAGTTCGCGCTCCGCCGCCCCCCGTTCCGCTGCATATTGCCGGTCGGAGAACCATTCGGGCAAATGCGCGCCGTAGCCGGGCAGGCCGCGCGACAGGCCCTCGAGCGGGTTGCGCTTGAGCAGGTCCGCATCGCTTTGCGCGAACAAGGCGGCAAGCGCCTGCGATGCAGCCGGGTCGGCTGCTTCGGTGGACGCGCTCGCCGGCGGCGCGATGTCGCTGCACCCCGCCAGAGGAAACAAAGCGGTCGCGGCGAGCAGAAGCGGCTTCATGGTCTTCATCCCTTTGTTGCGGCGATCCAGTCGTCGATCTTCTTTTCAAGCACCGTCATCGGCAGCGCGCCGGTCATCAGCACCTGGGCGTGGAACTCGCGCGGGTCGAAGCGCGATCCGAGCGCGTCCTGCGCCTTTTTCTTAAGGCGCTGAATGGTCAGCGCGCCGATCTTGTAGGCAAGCGCCTGGCTGGGAATCGCGATGTAGCGCTCGACCTCGGCGGTGGCGTCGGTACGGCCCATGTCGCTGTTGGCAAGCATGTAGTCGATCGCCTGATCGCGGGTCCAACCCTTGGCGTGGATGCCGCTGTCCACCACCAACCGCATCGCGCGCAGCATCTCGTCCGACAGCGTGCCGAAGCGCTGATAGGGGTCGTCGAACAGACCCATCTCGTAGCCAAGGGTTTCGGCATAGAGCGCCCAGCCTTCGGCATAAGCGGTGTTGCCGCCGAAGCGCATGAAGGAGGGAAGCGCTTCATTCTCCTGCGCAAGGCTGATCTGGAAATGGTGCCCCGGCGCGCCTTCGTGGAGGTAGAGGGTGGTGATGCCCGGCGTGGTGCGCGACGGCAGATCGTAAGCGTTGAAGTAGAAGATGCCGGGGCGTGATCCGTCTGGGGTTCCGGACTGGTAGCTTCCGCCCGCCTCGAACTTCTCGCGGAACTCCTCATAGGGGCGAATTTCGAGCGGCGCCTTGGGGATGGTGGAGAACTGGCTGGGGATCGCCGCATCGACCTTTTTGCCGATGTCGTAGTAGCGCTGGGTCAGCGACTCGCGGGACTTTTCCTTGAACTTGGGGTGGGTGCGCAGGTGGTCGAAGAATTGCGGCAGCGTGCCCTTGAAGCCGACCTCGTTCTTGATCTTCTCCATGCCGTTCTTGATGCGGGCGACTTCGCTCAAGCCAAGGTTGTGGACGTAATCGGGCTCGAGCTTCAGCGTCGTCGTCTGCTCGATCAACGTCCGGTAAAGGCCGAGACCGCCCTTCATGTGGACGAGCCCGACGCCTTCGCGAGCGACGGGGAGATATTCGTTGGCGAGGAAATCGCGAAGCCGCTTCAGCGCAGGGTAGATCTGGCCGGTGATCGCGGTGCGGTATTCGCCCGTGAGGCGGGTCCGCTCGGCGGCGGGCACCGCGTCAGGGAACATGCCGATCGGGCCGTAATAGGATGATTGCTCCGGCGACTGCTTGAGCTGCGTGTCGAGCTGGTCGATCATGTTCCGAACGGTGAGCTTTGTCTCGACGACGCCGGTCGCCATGCCTTCGCGGAAGCGGCCGATGGCGCGGTCGAGATAGGTCACGAAGTCGCGGTGGCGTTTCAGATTGTTGTCGTAATCCTCAACGGTCTTGAACGGCGCCGCGCCCTTGCCGCTGGCGAAGGTGGGATAGAAGGTGTGGAAGCCGAAGAAGTGGTTGATCGGCCGGACCACCGTCAGCGCCATGATTTCGGGCGAAAGGCCTATCAGACCCTGCTCCGTCTGGGTTTTAAAGACATCGTAAGCGATTTTGTCGGTGGGGTTGAGCTTCGCCCGGTCAATATCCTTCAAGGCGGCGAGGTCCGCTTCGCCCGCCGCGCGTTCGGCTGCGAAATATTCGTCGCTGATCGAATCGCCCAAGGTGTCGGCGTAGCGCATGTCGCCGCGGACGAGGGCGCTCAAGGGATTGCGCTTGAGCCCAGCTTCGTCGCTTTCGCGGAAGATGGCGGCGAGGCGGGCGCCTTCGCTTTGCGCCGGTGCGGCGGCCGGCTCGGGCGCGGCGGCGGCGACCTGCGTGTCGTTGGTGGCGGCGCAGGCGGAGAGAGCCAGCGCGGACGTGGCGGCGAGCAGGAAGCGGTTCATCGGAGGTCCCCCGGGTGATGGTATGGCGGGGACCGTAGCGGCGCAGCTGGCGGCGGCGCAAGGCGAATGCCTTGCCCGCATTTGCTAATCAGGCGCCGGTGGGCGTCACCCCGTTCGCCGCCCACCAGGTCCAGTCGCGCTCGCGGTACCATTTGGTGATGACATATTTGGTGCCCGCCTCCACCGGCATTCCGGTGTGCAGCGAATAGCTGTTGGGCTCGCCGAATTCGTCGAGGTTGTTCCACAGGAGGAGGTTGCCGGTCCGCGGCGTGACGCGGACGTTGGCCTTGGGGAAGAAGGTCTGGCCGCCGGCCTCCGGCTCGTTGAGGAACACCATCGCCGTCCAGGTGCGCTGGCCGCCGCTTTTCTCCTGCGCCGGCCAATAAGGTTCGGACGGGTAGAAGAAATCGTGGTGCGGCTTGAACTGCTGGCCGACGGCGTAGCGCTGACCCTGGATGGTTTCGCCCTGCGTCGGCGGAATGCCGGTCAGCGCGTTGATCTTGGTTTCCACCACCTGATTGATCCGGTCGGTGAGCCGCAGGTTGCAGCTTTCGCTGGTGCGGAATTCCGGATCGGCCGTGGGCGAGAGCAAGCCGGAGGGAACGCGGTCCTCGTCGATCTTCTCGATCACCTGGTGGCATTCCGGCTTGGTGAGGAAATCGCGGACCACGAAGATGTCGAGGCCCTGCGCCGGGATCTGAAAGGCGTTGGGCGTGCGCTTCATCCGGTCCTTTACCCAGGCGCCGATCTGCATCCGATAGATTGCGCCGGGATCGCCGACCTTGCTGCTCATTCCACGGTCCTCCCGCGCACCATCACGTAATCCACTTTCTCAAGCGTCCGCACGTCGCGCAGCGGATCGCCGGTGACCGCAATGAAGTCGGCGGAATAGCCCGGCGCGATCCGGCCGATTTCCTTTTCCATGCCGAGCAGCCTGGCGGCGCCGGTAGTCGCGGAGGCGATCGCTTCGGCCGGCGACATTCCGGCATATTCGACGAGCAAGGCGAATTCCTGCGCGTTGCGGCCATGCTCGTAGACTGCGGCATCGGTGCCGAACACCACCGGCACGCCGGCGGCACGGGCGGCGCGGGCCGCCTTGCCGACTTCGCTCAGCGTTTCGCGGATCTTGACCTCGACCTGCGGCGTGTAGACGCCCTTGCCGAGCCGCTCGCGGATGCCGGTGAACGCCATCAGCGTCGGCACCAGGGTGGAGCCGCTGGCCTTCATCGCGCGGATCGCGGCGGCGTCGGCGAAGGTGCCGTGCTCGACCGAATCGACGCCGGCGCGCGCCGCCGCTTCGATGCCGCGGGCCGAGTGGGCGTGGGCGGCGACTTTCAGGCCGAGGCTGTGGGCCGTGTCGACCATCGACTTCATCTCGGCGTCGGTGAAATGCTGGCCGAGGCCGCGCGCCTGCTGCGACAGGACGCCGCCGGTTGCGGTGAACTTGATCACGTCGGCGCCGGCGCGGGAGAATTGACGCACCCGCTCGGCGCATTCCTCGGCGCCGGTGCAGGTGTTGTCGACGCCGAGCGCGGCGACGACCTTGGGCGAGAAGCCGGACACGTCGCCATGGCCGCCGATGATCGAGATGGGCGGGCCGGAGGAGAGGATGCGCGGGCCGGGGATCCGGCCTTCGGCGGTAGCGCGGCGGAGCGCGAAGCCGACCTGCGGCGGGGAGCCCAGGTCGCGGACGGTGGTGAAGCCGGCGCGGGCGGTGATCAAAGCATTCTGAACGCCGACCAGGGTCGCCCATTCGTCGGTGTTCACCGCTTCGTCGCGGTAATCGCCGCCCGGTTCGCCCGAAATGTGGACGTGGGTGTCGATCAGGCCGGGCAGCACCGTCTTGGCGGAGAGATCCACCAGCCGCGCGCCGGCCGGCGGCGGGGTGAGGCCGTCGGTGACCGAGACGATCCGGCCGTTTTCGACGGTGATGGTGGAAGGGCCGCTTGGCGCGCGCGACGCGTCGGCGATCAGTCGGCCGGCGTGAACCACGACCGTCTCGGCCGCAGCGGGCGCCGCCGAAACCAGGGAAGCGAGGAGTAACAGCAAGCGTGCGCGCATCGGGCGAAGTCCCCCTGAACAGGAGCTCCATCCATGCTTCGCCGCGCCCGCGTCTGGCAAGAGAAAAGCCCGGGCCGCTTGCGCAGCCCGGGCTTCCCCGTTTCAGGTTAAGGCGCGACTACCAGAAGAAGTCGTAGATTACGTCGATCACTTCGCCGGTGTAGGTGTCGACCAGCAGGACGTCGTCATAATAACGAACCCAGCGCGTGCCCGGATAGGCCGGCGGCAGGCGGTACTGCCACGGATCGCTCAGCCAGTAGCGGTCCGAGTAGAACAGGGAGCCGAGCGAGAAGCCGATCGAGATGCGGCTGTAGCTGTGGTTCCGGTAGGGCGAGTAATAACGTCCGCTGCGGTACAGGTTCCGGTTCGCGTAGCGGTAACGCTGCCAATCGTAGCGATTGTCCTGCCGCCAATTGCGGTCCCAGCGGCGCTCGGCGCGGCGGTCCTGGCGATAGTCGCGGCGGTCGTCACGGCGCTCGACCCGATCTTCGCGGCGATCCTGACGGTAGTCGCGGCGATCCTCGCGCCGTTCCACCCGGTCCTCGCGGCGTTCGGCGCGCCCGAAGGTACGGGCCGGCTGCTCACGAAGCTGCTGCTCGAACACCGCCTGGCGCTCGGCACGGTTCTGCTCGCGGCCTGCGCGGTCGCCCTGAAGGGGGCCGCCGGCACCCTGCCGACGATAGACCTCGCGCTGTGCCTGGCGCTGTTCGCGCACCGAGGTGTCGACCGGCTGGACGGCGACGTCCGGCTGGCGGCGCTCGGCGCGCTCCGCCTGACGCTGCTCGCGGCGCTCGGCGCGCTGCGGCGCCGGCTGCGCCTGTTCGACCCGCTGCGGGCGGGCTTCCGCCTGACGCTCGGCGCGCTGCTCCTGGCGGGCGGCGCGGAAGATGCCGCGAAATTCCCGGCGCTCCTGGCGCTGCTCGGTGCGCTGCCCGCCGCGCCCTTCGCGGTTCTGGGCGAAAGCGGGGCTAATGCCCGAGCCAACGGTTGCGGCCATCAAAACCACGTAAAATGCCTTACGCATGTACTCACTCCTAGTCCCCGCAAGCCCCATCGGGAGCCGCTTCGTTGATGGGACGGTATGTGCCTTGCGGAAGGTGAGCCGTTGCTGAACCGGAACGGAGGCGTCCGTTCAGCTAGCGCTTGGCCGGCGCGCGCAGGGCCGGCACTTCGCGTGCCGCGTCGGCGGGATCGATGCCGGGCGGCGGCGCGGCGGAAATCTGCTCCTCGCCGTTCTTGACCCGCCCGGCGCGGCGGATCGCCTCGCGAAGGCGCGGATAGGTGCCGCAGCGGCAGATGTTGGTGATCGCCGCGTCGATTTCCTCGTCGCTCGGCGCCGGGTTCCGATCGATCAGGGCGGCGGCGGCCATGATCAGGCCGGATTGGCAATAGCCGCATTGCGGCACAGATTCGGCGACCCATGCCTGCTGCACCGGATGGGAGCGGTCGCGCGACAGGGCCTCGATCGTGGTGACGAAGCTGCCCTCCAGCCGGCCGATCGGCACCTGGCAGGAACGAAGCGCGCGGCCGTCGACATGCACGGTGCAGGCGCCGCAATGGCCGGTGCCGCAGCCATATTTGGTGCCAGTGAGGTTCGACGCGTCCCGCAGCGCCCACAGCAACGGCGTTTCCGGATCGAGCCGGTAGTGGATGGGCTGGCCGTTCACCGTTAAGCGCGTCATGGAACCAAGCATAAAGGGAGGCACGGCGCGATGGAAAGCCAGAGGATCGAAGTGACGCGCGACGGCGGCGTCGCCCATGTCGAGATGGTCCGCGCCGACAAGTTCAACGCGATGGACCACGCGATGTTCGAGGCGCTGGGCGAGACCTTCCGTGCGCTTGGCGGCGATCCCAGTGTGCGCTGCATCCTGCTCTCGGGTCGGGGGCGGCACTTCACCGCCGGGCTCGACCTCCAATATGCCGCAAGCCAGTTCCCGCCGGCCACCGATCCCGGCCGCGCCGCCGAATCGCGGCTGCGCCATATCAGGTGGCTGCAGGACAGCTTCAACGCGGTGGAGGAGGCGCGGCCGCCGGTAATCGCGGCGATCCACGGCGGCTGCATCGGGGCGGGGGTCGATCTGGCAAGCGCCTGCGACTTGCGCGTCGCTTCCGCCGACGCTTTCTTCCAGGTTGCCGAAGTCGATGTCGCCATCACCGCCGACCTCGGCACCCTGCAGCGGCTGACCCACTTGATCCCGGAGGGCGTGGTGCGCGAGTTGGCGTACACAGGCCGCCGCATGGACGCGGAGGAAGCGCGGCGGCTTTGCCTGGTCAACCAGGTCGCGGCGGACCGGGACGCGGCGATCGCCGCAGGTCTGGAACTCGCCCACGCCATTGCCGCCAAGTCGCCGCTCGCCGTGGCGGGGGCGAAGATGAGTCTCAATTACAGCCGCGGCCGGACGGTGGAGGAGGGGCTTCGCCACGTCGCCTTGTGGAACGCAGGCACCTTGGTCAGCGCCGACCTTACCGCCGCAATTCAGGCGCGGATGGCGAAAAGCACGCCCAGCTTCGGAGACCTTGATTCGTGAACCCACTCCAGGCCGTGCTCGCCGCCGCGCGGGCCGGGGATTACAGCTTCACCACCGTCACGCCGGAAACGCACCGCCGAGTACTCGCCCGCCGGGAAGGCGAAGCGGCGAAGGACCTGCGCGACGTGTTCGGCTGGAGCATGCCTTTTGAGCGCGAACTGCTGCCCGCCGATCTGTGGGAACCGCTTGAAGCCGCCGACATGGTGGAAGACGCAGGCAGCGGCCTGTGGCGCAGCCGGCTGCGTATCTCCTCGGCGGCGGAAACGCTGTTCCTTCATTCCGCTTTCCCGACGGAGGATGCCGATTCGGTGTTCTTCGGTCCGGACAGCTACCGCTTTATCGCCTTTCTGGAGGCGGAGCTGCCTGCGCTCGGCGCGCGCCGTGGGCTGGTCGACATAGGCAGCGGTAGCGGCGTCGGCGGGATTGCCGTCGCACGGCTTCTGCCGGACGCGCGGCTGACGCTGGCCGACATCAACGCCTTTGCGCTCCGCCTCGCGCGCGCCAACGCCGCGGCGGCGGGGCTGGAGGCGGAGGTGATCGAATCGGCGGGGCTGGAGTGCGTGCCGGACGGTTTCGATCTGGTGATCGCCAACCCGCCCTTCGTGATGGACGAAGGCGGGCGAACCTATCGCGACGGCGGCGATATGCACGGCCTTCGCCTCTCGCTCGACTGGGCGGAAGAAGCGATGCGCCGCCTGCCCCAGGGTGGAGCGATGCTGCTCTACACGGGCAGCGCCATCGTCTCGGGCCGGGACGGCTTCCGCGCGGCGCTGGCGGACAGCGCCGCCGCGCGCGGCTTCTCGCTGCGCTACGCCGAGCTCGACCCCGACATCTTCGGCGAATTGCTGGACGAGCCGGCTTATCGCGACGTGGAGCGGATCGCGGCCGTGGGCGCCGTGCTCGTAAAGGGTTGAACGCACGCCCCCGCTTTGCTATCGGCCCTGCCCGACGCAACGAGACGTGTCTCGGGGCGACCTTTTTTATGCTATCTTTGGTTTTTCCACGGCTTGCCGGCGCGGCTGCCGTTTAAAGCCCTTTCGGAGAGTGACGACCTTTTATGCAAATCCTCGTTCGCGACAACAACGTCGACCAGGCGCTGCGCGCCCTTAAGAAGAAGCTGCAGCGTGAAGGCGTGTACCGCGAAATGAAGCTTCGCCGTCACTACGAAAA
>DASVUO010000138.1:0-19883 GCA_036386995.1 Allosphingosinicella sp.
TCTGCGCGGTGGCGGCGGTGTCGAGGTAGGACCAGCCGGCGGGAATCGCCGGGAAGTCGGAGACGTGGTCGAGGGGGGTGGTTGTCCCAACAATTTCGTTCGTACCGAGCCCTTCAACGCCGCCTGCGGCGGCGCTCAGGACAGGCTTCGGCCCCAAGGCCGAAGTCGAGGTGCGCTGGCTCAAAGTCATCAGGTGCGCCCCTCGACTTCGCTCGGGACGAACGATTCCTGTGCCAGCCATGCTTGAGCATCCACCTCAAACGCTTTGCGCACAGCCTCTTCGCCGACCCGCGCCAGGGCGTCCTGGACGAAGGCGCTGGTCAGCAGCGCCTTGGCCTCCGTTTCGGGCACGCCGCGGCTCGCGAGGTAAAACAGGGCATCGCGGTTGAGCTCGCCGACCGTGGCGCCGTGGGCGCATTTCACGTCGTCGGCGTAGATTTCGAGCTCGGGCTTGGCATTCACCCTGGCGGTGCGGGCGAGGAGGAGGCCCTTCAAGGACTGCTCGCCGTCCGTTTTCTGCGCGCCGCGCGCGACTTCGACGCGGGCGGCGACGGAGCAGGTGGCGCGATCGTCCGCGACCGAACGCCAGACCTGGCGGCTGACGCCGTTCGGTTGCTCGTGGCGGAGGACGAGGTTCGCATCGTGGCGCTGCTTGCCGCGGGCGAGGAGCGCGCCGCCGGCTTCGGCAAAGGCGCCGTCGCCGGTGAGGCGGATGTTGGCGTCGAGCCGCGTGTCGGCGGTTCCGGCGGCGAGGGTGGCGACGGTGAGGCTTGCCCCCTCTCCGACTTCCGCGTCCTCGGTGAGGCTGACGAAGCCGCCGGACGTGATCCGCCGCGACAGCATCAGCCGGGCGGAGCGGGCGAGGCGGATTCGGGTGAAGCGGTTGGTCCAGCCTTCGCCGAGGAAGGTCTCGACGACGGACGCCTGCGCGTCCTCGCCGAGGATGATTTCGCCCGCCAGGTGATCGGCCGCGCCGGTTGCGGCGTGGACGATCTGGACAAGGCCGAGCGGCGCGTGGCCGGCGTCGAGGCGGAGCTTCCAGCCCTCGCCGGCGTGGCGGGCGAGGGCGTGGTCGGGCGCTTGCTCAAGCGCGCCAATCTGGAGCGGGCCGAGGCTGCTTTCCTCGGCGGCGAGCTTGCCGTCGACGAACAGCAGGCGGGGACCTTCGACCGCGCAATCGAGCCAAAGGTTAGTCAAAGGTGAGGCCAAGGCGCGGCGTTCGCGGGCGGCGAAGTCAGGCAGCCCCGAAAGATCGCTCCAACGCCAGGCTTCTTGACGATTAGACGGGAGAGCGAGTGTCACGCCGCGATGCTCGCATAGCCGTCGCGTTCGAGCTCGTGGGCGAGTTCGGGGCCGCCGGAGCGGACGATCCGGCCGCTGGCGAGGACGTGGACGAAGTGCGGCTCAACGAGGTCGAGCAGGCGCTGATAATGGGTGATGAGCAGCACCGATTTGTCCGGCGCGCGCATGATGCGGTTGATGCCTTCGGCGACGACGCGAAGGGCGTCGATGTCGAGGCCGCTGTCGGTTTCGTCCAGCACGGCGAGCTTGGGCGCGATGATGCCCATCTGAACCATCTCGTTGCGCTTCTTTTCGCCGCCCGAAAAGCCGACGTTCACCGCCCGCTTCATCATGTCCATCGACACGCCGAGGGCGTCGCCCTGGGCGCGCGCAAGCCGCAGGAAATCACCCGCCGACATCTCCGCCTCTCCGCGCGCGCGGCGCTGGGCGTTGAGCGCGGTGCGCAGGAACTGGACGTTCGAGACGCCCGGAATTTCGACGGGGTATTGGAAGCCGAGGAACAGGCCGGCGGCGGCGCGTTCGTCGGCGCTCATGTGCAGCAGGTCGGCGCCATTCAGAGTGACAGAGCCGCCGGTCACCTCGTAACCATCGCGGCCGCCGAGCACGTAGCCGAGCGTCGACTTGCCGGCGCCGTTCGGCCCCATGATGGCGTGGATTTCGCCGGGGTTCACCGACAGCGACAGACCCTTGAGGATCGGCTTGTCGGCGACGGTGGCGTGGAGGTTTTCAATTTTGAGCATTTGAGTTCCCGTTCAGGCGCGCGCGCCGGCGGCGCGCGATCGCACCGGCTAGCAGTGCAAGCATCAAGAGGAGCGGTCCGTAAAACGCCACGACGAACAGCAGTGAGAAGAGGGCAATGTCCGGCGCGAAACTGGGCCAGAATACCAATTCCCCCGCGAAGCCGTTGCCGAGCATCCAGAATGGGAAAGGGACCAGCAGCCAAAAGCCGAACAGGATCGCCAAGCCCTTAGCGTCCCTGCTCATCCGACGCTCCCCTCAAGACTGATGCCCAGCAGCTTCTGCGCTTCGACGGCGAATTCCATCGGGAGCTGCTGCAGCACCTCCTTGGCGAAGCCGTTGACGATGAGGGCCACCGAGTCCTCCTGGTTCAACCCGCGGCTCATGGCGTAGAAGAGCTGGTCTTCGCTGATCTTGGAGGTGGTCGCCTCGTGCTCGATCTGGGCGGTGGGGTTTTTGACCTCGATGTAGGGCACGGTGTGGGCGCCGCATTGATCGCCGAGCAGCAGGCTGTCGCACTGGGTGAAGTTGCGGACGTTGTCGGCACCCGGGAGGACGCGGACCAGGCCGCGATAGGTGTTGTCGCTTCGGCCGGCGCTGATGCCCTTGGAGACGATGGTCGAGCGGCTGCCCTTGCCGATGTGGATCATCTTGGTGCCGGTGTCGGCCTGCTGGCGGTTGTTGGTCAGCGCCACCGAATAGAATTCGCCCACGCTGTCCTCGCCCTTCAGGATGCAGCTCGGGTATTTCCAGGTGATGGCGGAGCCGGTTTCGACCTGCGTCCAGCTGATCTTCGACCGCGCGCCCGCACAGATGCCGCGCTTGGTGACGAAATTGTAGATGCCGCCGAGGCCGTTGGCGTCGCCCGGGTACCAGTTCTGCACCGTCGAATATTTGATCTCGGCGTCTTCCATCGCGACAAGCTCGACCACGGCAGCGTGGAGCTGGTTTTCGTCGCGCATCGGGGCGGTGCAGCCTTCCAAATAGGAGACGTAGCTGCCCTTGTCGGCGACGATCAGCGTGCGCTCGAACTGTCCGGTGTTGGCGGCGTTGATCCGGAAGTAGGTCGAAAGCTCCATCGGGCAGCGAACGCCTTCCGGAATGTAGACGAAGGTGCCGTCGGAAAAGACCGCGGCGTTGAGGCAGGCGAAATAATTGTCGCGCTGCGGGACCACGGAGCCGAGGTACTTGCGGACGAGGTCCGGGAATTCCTTCACCGCTTCGGAGATCGACCGGAAGATGACGCCGGCCCGCTCAAGCTCGGCGCGGAAGGTGGTGGCGACGGAGACGCTGTCGAACACGGCGTCGACCGCAATCTTGCGCGCGCCCTCCACGCCGGCGAGCACCTTCTGCTCCTCGATCGGAATGCCGAGCTTTTCGTACGTGCGGCGGATTTCCGGGTCGAGCTCGTCCAGCGACGCGATGGTCGGCTTCTGCTTAGGCTCCGCGTAATAATAAGCGTCCTGGAAATCGATCGGCGGGATGTCGAGCTTGGCCCAGCTCACTTCCTCCATCTCGAGCCAGGCGCGATAGGCCTTGAGGCGCCATTCGAGCATCCACTCGGGCTCGCCCTTCTTGGCGGAGATGTAACGGACGGTGTCCTCATTGAGCCCCTTGGGCGCGAAGTCCTGCTCGATGTCGGAGGAGAAGCCCCACTCGTAGGTCGAGGCGCGGTCGACCGCGTCCTGGGCTTCCTGGTTGCGGACCAGGGGTTCGCTTGAATCCGTCACTTCACACCGCCTTGGGCCAACACGGCCAAACTGAGATTCTGGAGGGCGCCACGCACCGCGCCGTTGACCGCGAGGAGGTGCGGCTTGACCTGGCAGGCGCCTTCCAGCGCGCAATCGTTGCGGCTGTCGTCGGCGCAGGTGGTCATGGCGATCGGCCCTTCCACCGCTTCGACGATCTCGGCGAGGCTGATCGCGCCCGCTTCGCGCGACAGGCAGAAGCCGCCGCCCGAGCCGCGCGCCGAGGTGAGGAGGCCGGAGCCGGCGAGGCGGCCCATCAGCTTCTGCGCGGTGGGGAGGGGAACGCCGGTCTCGCCGGCAAGCAGCCCAGCCGTCAGCCGCGCGCCCGCCGGGTGACGGGCCGCTGCCGCCATCATCACAACGGCATAATCGGCAAGGGAGGAGAGGCGCATTTAAATAGGACCAATTCGTTCCGATTGGCCATGTGGCGGGGGAGGGGCGTGGAATCAAGGGCGGACTGTGCCATAGCCGCCCCCCATGGCGCTTTATCCGCTCATCCGCCCGTTTGCCTTTGCGCTCGATGCCGAGCGGGCGCACCGGCTGACCATCGCCGCACTGAAGCGGGTGCCGCCGTTCAACCCGCCCGCGCCCGATCCGGTGCTGTCGAGCGAGGTTGCCGGGCTGACCTTCGCCAACCCGGTCGGCGTCGCGGCAGGGTTCGACAAGGATGCGGAGGTCTGGCGGCAGGTGCTCGGCTTCGGCTTCGGCTTCGTCGAGGTGGGGACGCTTACGCCTCGCCCGCAGGCGGGGAACCCGAAGCCGCGCCTGTTCCGGCTGGTTGAAGATAGAGCGGTGATCAACCGCATGGGGTTCAACAACGGTGGGCTGGCGGCGGCCGAGCCGCGGCTTCGCGCCACCGGGCCGGGGCTGGTCGGCGCAAATGTCGGCGCGAACAAGGACAGCGCCGACCGGATCGCAGATTATGTGGCGGGGGTGCGGGCGCTAAGCGGGGTTGCCGATTATCTGACACTCAACATCTCCTCGCCCAACACGCCGGGCCTCCGCGCGCTTCAGGACCGGGGGGCGCTCGACGAGCTGGTCGCGGCGGTGACGGAGGCGGCGGGCGACGGGGGGACTCCGATCTTCCTGAAAGTCGCGCCGGATCTGGAGCGGGCGGACGTGGACGACATCGTAGCGGTAGCGATGGGGCGGCTGGACGGGCTGATCGTCTCCAACACCACCGTGTCGCGGCCGACTCTGCGCTCGCGGTATGCGGGAGAGGCGGGCGGGCTTTCCGGGGCGCCGCTGAAGGCGCTGGCGCTGGAGCGGCTGCGCGATTTCCGAAGCGCGACCGGCGGGCAGATGCCGCTGATCGCCGCCGGCGGGATTGCCGATGGCGCCGATGCCTTCGCGCGAATCGCGGCGGGGGCGTCGCTGGTGCAGCTATACTCGGCGCTGGTCTACGAGGGGCCTGGGCTGGCGCGGAGGATTGCGCGAGAGCTTAAGGTGCTGCTCGAACGCGACGGGTTCGCCAACGTCGCTGAAGCCGTTGGAAGCGGCGCCCGCGCCTAAAGCCTTGCCGCGCGCGCCGGGGAGGTTAGTGTCGCCAGCGATGTTGAAACAGCTCCTGCTCCCCGCCTTTTTGCTCTTGGCCTCCTGCGCCGCCGCGCCGGTCGCCACGCCGAGCACCACCGCCGCACAGGCTCCCGGCATGGTTTCCGCCGCCGATCCGCGCGCGGCGCAGGCCGGGCGCGAGATCCTCGACGCGGGCGGTTCGGCGGCCGATGCCGCGCTTGCAACGCTGCTGGCGCTGACGGTGGTGGAGCCGCAATCGTCCGGCATCGGCGGCGGCGGCTTCCTGGTCTACCATGACGAACGGCGCGATCGGATCTCGACCTATGACGGCCGAGAGGAAGCGCCGTCGGCGGCGGGGCCGAACTGGTTCTACGGACCCGACGGCGCGCCCTTGAGCACCCGCGAGGCGGTTCCGGGCGGGCGAAGCGTCGGCGTTCCGGGCAACGTCCGGATGATGGCGCTTGCCCACCAAAAGCACGGCAAGCTTGCGTGGGCGAAGTTGTTCGGGCCTGCCATCCGGCTCGCGCGCGAGGGATATAAGGTGACGCCGCGGCTCTACCGGTCGCTGGAAAGCACGTCCGATCTGGCAGCCTCCACCCCCTGGGGACTCGGCACTTTCTACGGCGCGGACAACAAGCCGAAGCCGGTCGGCACCTTGATCAAGAATCCGGAGCTTGCCGACTTCCTCGAAAGCCTCGCGGCGCGCGGGCCGGAATGGTTCTACACCGGGCCCAATGCCGACGCGCTGGTGCGCACGGTGAACTCGGCGGCGCGCAACCCGTCGAAGATGGTGAAGGGCGATCTCGCCGCCTACGACGCCAAGGAACGCGCGCCCGTCTGCGGCATGTACCGCCAGTATAAGGTCTGCGGCATGGGCCCGCCTTCATCCGGCGGAACCACGGTGTTCGCGATCCTGAAGCAGCTCGAGCGCTTCGACATGGCGGCGCTCGGGCCGAACAACCCGACCGCCTGGCACCTGCTCGCCGAGTCGATGCGCCTCGCTTATGCCGACCGCGAGCTCTACCTCGCCGATCCCGACAATGTCCGGGTGCCGGTCGCGGGTCTCATCGACACCGGATATCTGCGCCAGCGCGGCGAGCTGATCCGCACCGACCGGGCGCTCCCCGAAGTCGCCGCCGGAACGCCGCCGGGGGCGATGAAGGTGATGGCCGGCCTCACCGCCGAAGTGCCGCAGACCTCGCACTTCGTGGCAGTGGATCGCGACGGCAACGTCGCCTCGCTCACCTCCACGATCGAAGGACCGTTCGGCTCCGGCCTGACGGTGAACGGATATTTCCTCAACAACGAGCTGACGGACTTTTCCATCATTCCGGAGGTTGACGGCATCCCCGTCGCCAACCGCGTCGAACCCGGCAAGCGGCCGCGCAGCTCGATGGCGCCGACCATCGTCTACGGGCCGGACGGCGAAGTGCGGCTTGCCGTCGGCGCGGCGGGCGGGGCGACCATCATCGTCCAGGTCGCCAGGGCAATCGTCGGCGTGGTCGACTGGAAACTGAGCGCGCAGGAGGCGATCGCGCTTCCGGTGATCTGGGGCGTCGGCAACCAGGCGCGGATCGAGCGCGGCAGCGCGCTGGAGGCGATGGCGCCGGCGCTGCGCGTGCTCGGCCACACTGTCACCGTCACCGAGCCGACCTTCAAGGCCAATGCGATCGAGCGGGTGAACGGCCGCTGGGCGGGCGCCGCCGACCCGCGCAGCGAAGGCGCCGCGGTTAGTCAATAGTCCTCCACTGGAGGTCCCGGGGAGGGTCAATGCGCAGCCTGAACGTCAAGCATCCCAATCTCGTCTCCATGTTCTTCGCCCATGCGGTGGAAAAGGGCGACGCGCCCTTTCTGTGGGCGAAGAGGGAAGGCGCCTGGCGCTCGCTGAGCTGGCGCGAAGCTGCGGAGCAGGTCGCCTCGCTCGCCGCTGCGTTGCGCGCGATGGGATTAGCGAAGGGCGACATGGTGATGCTGGTGTCGGAGAACCGGCCGGAATGGTGCCTGTCCGACCTCGCAATCATGGCTGCGGGCTGCGTGACGGTGCCCGCTTACGTCACCAACACCGAGCGGGACCACCAGCATATTCTGGACGACAGCGGTGCGCGGGCGGTGATCGTCTCCACGGCGAAGCTGGCCAAGCCTTTGCTCGCCGCGGCGGTGCGGTCCAACAGCTGCGAGCATGTGATCGGCATCGAGCCGCTGCCGGGCGGGCAGACGTCCAACGTCTCTTTCCACGACTGGCGGGCTCTGACCGCGGGGCAGCAGGCGGACGTGGCTGCAGTGTCGGCGGAAGCGGCGGCGATCAGACGCGGCGATCTTGCCTGCCTGATCTACACCTCCGGCACCGGCGGCGCGCCGCGCGGGGTGATGCAGCATCACGGCGCCATCCTCCACAATGTCGAAGGCTGCATCCACGTCATCTCCGAGGATTTCGGCGTGGAGGAGGAGGTGTTCCTCTCCTTCCTCCCGGCAAGCCACGCGTATGAGCATAGCGGCGGGCAATATTTCCCGATCGGGATCGGCGCGCAGATCTATTATTCGGAAGGGCTCGAAAAGCTCGCCTCCAACATCGAGGAGGTGAAGCCGACCCTGATGGTGGTGGTGCCGCGTTTGTTCGAGGTGCTTCGCCAGCGCATCCTCAAGAATGTGGAGAAGCAGGGCAAGGTCGCGGCGTACATGCTGAAGCGGGCGCTGGAGATCGGCGCCCGCGATTACCACGGTACCAAGAGCCTGTGGGACAAGCCGATGGACCTCATCCTCGACCGGCTGTTCCGGCCGAAGATCAGCGCCAAGTTCGGCGGGCGGGTGAAGGCCATGGTGTCGGGCGGGGCGCCCTTGAACCCCGACGTCGGCATCTTCTTCCATTCGCTCGGGCTGGTGGTGTTGCAAGGTTACGGCCAGACCGAGGCGGCGCCGGTGATCAGCTGCAACCGGCCCAAGGCGGGCATCAAGATGGACACAGTTGGCCCGCCGCTCCTCAACACGGAAGTGCGCATCGCCGAGGACGGCGAGATATTGGTGCGCGGCGAGCTGGTGATGAAGGGCTATTGGCGCAATCCGGGGCTAACCGAGAAGGCCATCCAGAACGGCTGGCTGCACACCGGCGACATCGGCCACCTCGATGAGGCCGGCCGGCTGGTGATCACCGACCGCAAGAAGGACCTGATCGTTAACGACAAGGGCGACAATGTCTCGCCGCAAAAGGTGGAGGGCATGCTCACCCTCCAGGTCGAGATTTTGCAGGCGATGGTGACGGGCGACCGGCGGCCCTACCTGGTTGCGGTGATCGTACCCGATCCCGAGTGGACCGGTGATTGGGCGAAGGCGAATGGCAAGCCGCGCGACTTGGGCGCGTTACGCGACGACCCCGACTACCATCGCGCGCTGAGCGCCGCCGTCGACCGGGTGAACAAGGACCTGTCGGTGATCGAGAAGGTGCGGCGCTTCGTGTTGGCGGACGAAGCCTTCAGCACGGAGAACGAGCAGCTGACGCCGTCGATCAAGATCCGCCGGCACGTCATCCGCTCGGTCTACGGCGACCGCCTGGACGCGCTCTACAAGAAGTAGAGGCGTCCTGATTTAGTTCCGGCGGCGCTCGTAGGGGGTGAAGTCGCCGAGGCCGCAGCTGCCGTAATCGATGCCGCTGGTCAGCTCGGTCACGCGGACGATGTCGCCGCGGCAGAGTTGGCCGCTGGGTGTGCGGGTGATCAGGGTGCGATCGCCGCGCAGATCGGGGCAGCCGCCGGCCGGGCGGTTCACCCAAAGGCGGTTGCCTGTGCCTTCGAATACAATCGCACCTTCGCCGGCGGAGTGATTGCCGCGCACGTTGCGAAGGTTGACGCAGGACACCGGCTGACCCGACTGACGGTAATTGCTGAGCTCACCCGCAAGCCGGACGTCTGTGTCGGCGCGAAGATTGGCTTCGCTGTCCGCCGACGCGGCGCAGCCGGAAATCAGTGCAAGGGCGGCCAAGGCTACAAAGTTCTTCATCACAAACCTCCAGAAAGCATCAACGCCCAGGACGGGCGGATGGCCCAATCATCCGCGGAAATTGTCCTTGGCGAGGCGCCGTTCAAAAAACTCCCCGGCCGATGAAGCGCGCATGAACGGGTTGGTTGCGCGCTCGAGAGCGATGGAGGTGGGCACGGTGGCTTCGCCGGCGGCGCGGGCGCGCTCCACTTCGGCGGCGCGGCGGCGGACGTCCTGGTTGTCCGGCTCGGTGACGAGGGCGAAGCGGGCGTTGGAGAGGGTATATTCATGCGCGCAGTAGATTTGCGTCTCCCCCGGCAGGGTGGCGAGGCGCTGCAGATTGAAGTACATCTGGTCCGCTGTGCCTTCGAATAGGCGGCCGCAGCCCATGGCGAACAATGTGTCGCCGACGAAGGCTGCGGAGCGGTCGGCAAGCACGAAGGCGATATGGCCAGCGGTGTGGGCGGGGACTTCCCACACCTCCGCCTCCACGCCGCCGAGCGTCACCCGGTCGCCTTCCGCCACCAGCCGGTCGGCGGTGGGGATGCGGGCGGCTTCGGCAGCGGGGGCGGTGACGGTGGCGCCGGTCGCCGCCTTGATCGCTGCGTTGCCGCCGGTGTGATCCGGGTGCCAGTGTGTGTTCCAGATTTGCGAGATGATCCAGCCGCGCGCCGAAGCCGCTTCGAGTACGGGCGCGGCTTCGGCGGGATCGACCGCCGCCGTTTCCCCGGACGCTTCATCGTGGAGCAGCCAGATGTAATTGTCGCTCAGAGCCGGGATGCGGACGATTTCTACCATGCGCCGGTGTTCGGCATGGAGGCCCAGGGCTCCTGCGGCGGCAGGCGTTCGCCGGCCTGGAGAAGCTCGATCGAGATGTTGTCGGGGGTGCGGACGAACGCCATGTGGCCGTCGCGCGGCGGGCGGTTGATGGTCACGCCGCCCTCCATCAGTCGCTGGCAGCTCTCGTAGATATTGTCGACGCGGTAGGCGAGGTGGCCGAAATTGCGGCCTTCGCCATAGCCCTGTTCGTCCCAATTGTGGGTAAGCTCTACCTGCGCATCTTCGTCGCCCGGCGCGGCGAGAAAGATCAGGGTGAAGCGGCCTTTCTCATTGTCCATCCGGCGAAGCTCGCGAAGTCCGAGCAGCTCGAAAAAGCGGATGGTGGCGTCCGGATCGGAGACCCGGATCATGGTGTGAAGATATTTCATCGGCACGAGGTCCCTTGGCTGAACCGGCTATATGGTGCGCGGGCTGCCGGGGTCCAGCGCCTCGGGGTCAGTCAGGAGCCGTACCGCGCCGTAATCTCCCGCAAAGAACATCCTCGGTTCGTCGTCATAAATGCACGATTCATCGACACGGCGCCTCTTAAAGCCAGCCGGCGCTTCTTTCCACAACGCACCGGCCATGGAGGCTGGGATGACCGATCGATTTCGTGACAATCGCCTGTTCGTGCTGCTTGCGGTTTTGATCTTTTCGCTCGGCGTCGTGCTCGCCGGCTACCTGCTCGGGGACGGGCTGCGGCGGGCGAAGATGGCCGAGCGGTCGGTGACGGTGCGCGGCCTCGCCGAACACAACGTCACCGCCGATCTCGCCACCTGGAGCATCTCCTTTTCCGAGGAAGGGCCGGAGCTAGGCCCGGTGCAGGCATCGGTGGACGAGAAGCGGCGGGCGGTGCGTGCGTTCCTTGAGCGGGTCGGCTTCGGCGCGAACGAGCTTTCCGACACGGGCGTCAGCGTCAACAGCTTCTTCGACAACAGCCGGCAGCGGCAGAGCGTCACGGTGCGCCAGCGGATGCAGCTTCGCACAGCGGACGTGATGAAGGCGCGGGCCGCGTTCAGCCGCCAGGCGGAGCTGGTGCGCAGCGGCGTCCCGCTCGAGGAGGGGAGCGGCATCGTCTACAGCTTCACCAAGCTTAATGCGATCAAGCCGCAGATGATCGCCGAAGGAACGCACAGCGCCCGGCAAAGCGCGGAGCAGTTCGCCAAGGACAGCGGCACCGGCGTCGGCGGGATCAAATCGGCGACCCAGGGCTATTTCTCAATCGGCGCGCGCGACGGCGACGTCGACGGCGAAGGCGGCAGCAGCGCGGGCGACTCGCCCTTTCAAAAGGTGCGGGTGGTGACCACGATCGAGTTCTACCTCGACTGAGGCTTGGCGTCGGTCGGCGCCGCTTCCTCTGTCCCGTTGGCGGCGAGGGCGGCGGCGGCGGCGCGGCCGGCGGGGCTTTCCGGGTCGCTCTGGGCGGCGCGGGCGTAGAGCGCTTTGGCGGCGGGCAGATCGCCGAGCATGCCGGTGATGTTGCCCGCTTCGAGCAGGATCGAGGCTTCGCGGGGGGCGAGTTCGAGCGCCTTGGCGATCTCGGTCGAGGCGCGTTGGAGGTTGCCTTCGCGGCGGGCGACGGCGGCGGACAGGTACCAGGCCATCGGGTCTACCGGCACCAGCGACACCGCCTTGTCGAGATCGGCGCGCGCGGCGGCCATGTTGCCCATCCCGGCGGCGGCGCGGGCGCGGTCGACATGCACTTCGCCGCGAAGCTCGCCCTGCAGCGCGGACGTGGCGAGGGCGGCGTCGAAGGCGGCAATCGCCTTTGCGTGTTCGCCGCCGGCGAGCCAGGCATTGCCCGACTGGGTCCAGAAATCGGCGCTTCGTCCGTCCTTCTTGGTCTCCGCCTCGCGGGCTGCCTGCTCAAAAGCCGTGGCGGCGGGCGCCCAGCGTAAGGCGGCGGCGTAGGCCAAGCCGAGGCACTGGCGCGCGTCGAGCCCGCCGCCCTGGAGCCGCCACGCGTCGGCGCTTGCGATCGCCTTGTCCGGGGCGGTGCGGACAAGGGCGGTGCAGGCGCGGTAGCGGGCTTCGGTGTCGTCGGTGGGGCCGCTCTGGGCGGCAACGGCGGCGAGGGCAAACAGGATGGGGGTCAAGGGCGCTCCAGCAGCTGGCGGACCGTTGCGATAAGGAGCGCGATGTCTCCGGGGCGCGACAGCCGATGGTCTCCGCCTTTGACCAAAGTCGCCTGCACGTCCGGTGAACGGAGGCGGGCGAGGAGATCGAGCGAGATGTTGAAGGGTACGTCGGCGTCTTCGATGCCGTGGAGCAGGCGCACCGGGCAATCGATTGCGATCTCCGCATCGAGCAGGGTCAGCGCCTCGCCGCTTTCCCAAAAGGTCCGGGTGGTGACGTAGGGCGCGTCACCATAAGGCGAATGCTCCTCGAGCCGGCCTTCTTCGCGGATGGTGCGCTTCTGCGCGTCGGTGAAGCCCCAGCGGGTGAAATCGGGCGCCGCGGCGATGCCAACCAGCCCCGCCACCCGATCCGGCCTAGCGAGGGTGGCGAGCAGCATCAGCCAGCCGCCCATGGAGGAGCCGACCAGCAGCACCGGCCCGTCCACGCTGTCGATTGCGGCAAGCGCGTCGTCGCGCCAGTCTGCCAAGCTCTGGTCCTCGAACGCGCCTTCGCTTGCGCCGCAGCCGCCGTAATCGAAGCGCAGCATTGCACGGCCTTCCGCCGCTGCCCATGCGTCCATTGCGGTCGCCTTGCCGCCTTCCATGTCGGACATGTAGCCGGGCAGGAACAGGATCGTCGGCCCCCGCCCGGAGCGGTGGCGGCAGGCGAGGCGGAGCCCGCGCGATTGGAGGGTTTCGGTCATTGTCGCGTCCTAACAAGGGGGCGCGGGGCTGCCCAGCCGGTCAGTTGAACGGATTGAAGCTTTTGGCCTTTTTGCGCGCCGGATCGAAGGCGCAGATGTTGAACAAGGACTCCCACTCGTCGCGGCTCAGCGCCGCCTCGTAGCGGCGGCCGGGCTGGCGGCTGTCGGTAAAGGCTTTCTGCCGCTCGCCGGACATCGGGTGGGTCGAGACATAAGACAGGCTCTCCGCCACGCCGCCGAGCCTCGCCTCCTGGTCGGCAAGCTTCTTGAAGAACCCGGCGGTGGGCAGCGGGTCGATGCCGGCGGCGCGCAGCTTGGCGATCGCGTCGCGGTCCGCTTCACGCTCCGATCCGCGCGAATAGCCGGCGGCGAGGAGGCCGTTGATGCTTCCGCCGGTATTGCCGCCGAAGGCGCTCACGACCAGGCCGAGGCCCAAGTCGCGGATCATCGCCTGGGTGACGTGGCGGCGCTCGACATGGGCAAGCTCGTGCCCAAGCACGCCGGCCACTTCGTCGGGCGAGTCCGCCTCCGCCAGCAATTCCTCGAAGACCACGATGGTCCCGCCGGGCAAGGCGGCGGCGTTGACGAGATCGATGTCGACCACGCGGACCTTGAGGTCCTTGGCTCCCGGAGAGAGCTTCAGCGCCAGCTTGTTGAGCGCCGCTTGCCCGCCCGGTCCGTTGCAATATTTGCCGCCGAGATCCCCGACCAGGGCGTCGCCGTAGCTCTTCTCCCACGACGCCGGCACGTGCGGGGCAAGCCATTCCGGCATCTTGCCGCCGGCGAAGATCACCAGTGCGGAGACCGCCAGGCAGGCGGCCACCGCCGGCCACAGGCCGACTTTGTCGATCAGCCGCCCGTAACGCTGGCGGCGCGGCAGAACAGCGGCGAGCTGCGCCACCGCGCCTTCGGGAATGCCGAGCCGCCAGCCCTGCATGTCGGGGCGACCATAGACTTCGTGGCCGGAGCGGCTTTCGACGTGGATCAGGCGCGCGGGGGCGAGCGCAAGCGTGTCGCCGTCGGCGAAGCGGATCAGCAGGTCGGTGCCCGCTTGCTCCGCTTCCACCGAGTGGCGAAGCGCGGTTTCGCCGTCGTAGAGCCAGGCCTCAGCCATGCCCTCCTCAGATCGCGCCGATGTCGAAGGCGTCGGCGAGACCCTCGGCATCGCTGGTGGCGGAGGTGGCGGACTGCGTAAGGTGGTCGAGATCGATCTCGCCGGTGGCTTCCATATAGCGCACGAAAAACGCCCAGTTGCGGTAGCCGACGAACATCATTCCGAAGCCCAGCGTCAGAACAACCAGCGCGATGTTGCCGAGGATGAGCTTGAACCAGTCGGCCGTGCGCGCGGTGAATTCGAAGCCGAGGCCGCCGAACGACGTCGCGCCCACCACCTTGCGGTAATAGGCCGCATAGAATGCCAGGCTTGCGACCCCGACGATCACGTACAATCCGAGGCCGGCGAGAATTGCGGCGGTGATCCCGGCGCCGGTGGAACCGGTCGAGGCGCCTATGCCGAAGCCGAGAACCAGCGCTCCGATCACGCCGACGATCACGGCGAGGTAGATCAGCAGCCAGCGGCCGAACAGGCCGTCGGTATCGGCGCGCGCTTCGATCTGGTGGGGACCGAAGCTCATTTCGTTGAAGCGGTCGTTCCACAGGCTGACCATCGACCAGGGCAGAAGAAGGCTTGCGGGGATGTAGCCGAGAAACATCTTCCACAGGAATTTGAAGCCGTAGCTCCAGCCCGGCTGGAAACTGCCGCCGCGGATGCCGTGCCACCAGGTGCGGCTGAGGCGGTAGCGAAGCGCGCGAAACTGGCCGACGCCGATCAGGTAGAAAAAGCCGCCGTAGAGGATCACCGTCAAAGCGCCCGCGGCAGCGACTTCGCCGCGCAGCACCAGCGACTGAAGGCCGAACTGGAAAGCCAGGAACAGCGGCAACAGCACCAGCATCACCACCAGGAAGCCAATAAACATCTCCTTGCCGGTGCCGGTCCATTCCAGATGGTCGTCGATAAAGTGGGTGCGGCTCCACAGGTAGCGGCGCTCCCGTGCCTTGGCCCAGAAGCGGTAGATGCCGAGCGTGACCACGGTCAGCAGCAGGTTGGTAAGGGCGATGGGCAGGAATTCCCGCCACGTGCCGGTAAAGGTAAAAGCGCTCGCCGGTCTGTGTGCGGCGCGCATGTCACGCATCTCATTCATGAATTTCGGCCCCCCGTAAGCCCTAAGGGTGCAACGCGGGTGCGGCACGCGCAAGCCCTTTCGCCATTTGGCCTTGGCCGTTACAGGCTCAAAGCCATGACCCAGCATTTCAAAGTCCGCCTTCCCGAGGGCTCCGTGCGCGAAGTGGCGGAAGGCACCACCCCCGCCGATGTCGCCGCCGCGATCGGCCCCGGCCTCGCCAAGGCGGCGCTGGCCGCGAAGGTGAACGGCGAGCTTCGTGACTTGAACCGGCCGCTTGAGGGCGACGCGGAGCTTGCGCTGGTCACCGCGCGCGACGAGGCCGATGCGCTTGAACTGGTCCGGCACGATTTCGCGCACGTGCTCGCGGAGGCGGTGCAGAACCTGTTTCCGGGCACGCAGATCACCTTCGGACCGGCGACGGACGACGGCTTCTATTACGACTTCGCGCCCAATCCGGAGCGGGGGCCGTTCACGGACGAAGACCTTCCCGCGATCGAGGAGGAAATGCGCCGGGTCATCGCCCGCGACGAGCCGCTGATCCGCGAGGTGTGGACCCGCGACAAGGTGCGGCAATTCTTCCTGGACCAGGGCGAGACGTTCAAGGCCGAGTGGGTGATGGAGCTCCCCGCCGAGGAAACGATCACCATGTACCGCTCCGGCGGCTGGCTCGATCTGTGCCGCGGGCCGCACCTTGCCTCCACCGGGAAGCTGGACCCGCAGGCGTTCAAGCTCACCCGCGTCTCCGGCGCCTATTGGCGCGGCGACCAGAAGAACGCGATGCTGAGCCGCATCTACGGCACCGGCTGGCTCAACAAGAAGCAGCTCTCCGAGCACCTCACGCGGCTGGAAGAAGCGGCCAAGCGCGACCACCGCCGCATCGGCCAGGACATGGACCTGTTCCACCTTCAGCAGGAAGCGCACGGCTCGGTCTTCTGGCACCCGGCCGGCTTCGTGATCTGGCGTCAGCTCGAAGCCTATATGCGCCGCCGCCTCGACGCGGCCGGTTACGAGGAAGTGAAGACGCCGCAGGTGATGGACGCGCGCCAGTGGGAGCAGTCCGGCCATTGGGGCAAATATCGCGAGAATATGTTCGTCATCCCCGACGAGGTGCCGAACATCGAGGATGAAGGCCCGGTAATCTCCGGCGAAGGCGACTGGATGGCGCTGAAACCGATGAACTGCCCGGCGCACGTTCTGATCTTCCGCCAGGGCATCAAGAGCTACCGCGACCTGCCGATCCGCCTCGCCGAAATGGGCGTCTGCCACCGCAACGAGCCGCACGGCGCGCTGCACGGCATATTGCGCGTCCGCCAGTTCACGCAGGACGATGCGCACATCTTCTGCCGCGAGGACCAGCTGGTTGAGGAGGTGCGGCTGTTTCTCGACCTGCTCGACGTCGTCTACAAGGATCTCGGCTTCCCCGATTACCAGATCAAGCTCGCGCTCCGCCCGGAGAAGCGCTTCGGATCGGAGGAGATGTGGGACTGGTCGGAGCAGTCGCTGCGCGACGCGGTAAGGGCGGCGGGCCGCGACACGGCGGAGTTCGGCTGGGAGGAGCTCCCCGGCGAAGGCGCCTTCTACGCGCCGAAGCTTGAATTCCACCTAACCGACGCGATTGGCCGCACCTGGCAGGTCGGCACCATCCAGACCGACACGGTGCTGCCCGACCGGCTCGACTCAAGCTACATCGGCGAGGACGGCCAGCGCCACCGGCCCGTGATGCTCCACCGCGCGATCCTGGGCTCGTTCGAACGCTTCATCGGCATCCTGATCGAGCACCATGCCGGCAAATTCCCGATGTGGCTCGCGCCGGTGCAGGCGGTGGTCGCGACGATTGTGTCCGAAGCCGACGGCTATGCCGAGGAAGTCGCGGGCAAGCTGCGCGCGGCCGGCCTTCGGGTAGAGACCGATCTGCGCAACGAAAAGATCAACTACAAGGTGCGCGAGCACAGCCTGAAGAAGGTCCCCAACCTCCTCGTCATCGGCAAGCGCGAAGCGGAGGAAGGCACGGTGGCGCTGCGCCCCCTCGGCACCGACGCCCGTCAGGAAGTGCTGCCCCTCGACGCCCTGGTGGCGCGGCTTGCGGCCGAAGCCACCCCGCCGGATTTGCGGTAGGCGGGCTTCAGCAATGCGATCGGCTTTCATCGCACCTTGCTTGCTGATGACGGCAGCCTGCACCCAGGCCCCGCCCGCTTTGCCTTATGCAACGGTGGGGACTTATAGCGGGGAATGCGGTTACGACTGGAACGGTGCGGGCGCTGAACTGGAAAGCCTCGAGCGCCTTGCTCGTGAGTGGGATCGAGGTCACGACGCCGCATTGCTCTTCCGCTTCGACGACGTGCCGCAGAAATGCGTGAACGCGGCCTTCAGCTCGCTGAAGAGGGCGGGCTTTGTTCGTGTTTGGATTATTCCAACACCTAAGCCGCGGACGGGCGACCCCCCATTGGTGCCCTCCGCCCGCTAACCTGAGGCAGGCCTCGCGCGATCCAATTCGACAATCGCGTCCGCGCCGCAACAGCCTGCGGGAAAAGCAACCCGGGACGTGCTCGTGCGTCTTTCATTCGGGCGGGGGAACGACTAATTGGCACGCATACGTGTCTAACTTGGAGAAATTGTTATACGTCCGCCCATGATGAGGCGCCCGCAGGCGCCGCCGCTTAACGGTCCTCGCTTCAATGAATTCATCTCCGTGCCGAAAGTGCGCGTGATCGATGAGAATGGCGAGAATATCGGCGTGCTGCTGACCGGCGAAGCGATCGAGCAGGCCGCGGCCGTCGGCCTGGATCTCGTGGAAGTGTCCCCAAGCGCGGACCCGCCGGTCTGCAAGTTCCTCGATGTCGGAAAGTTCAAATACGAGGCGCAGAAAAAGGCGAACCTCGCCCGCAAGTCGCAAAAGACGCAGGAGATCAAGGAGATCAAGATGCGTCCCAACATCGACGATCACGATTACGACACCAAGATGAAGAAGGTGCGCGACTTCATCGGCGACGGCGACAAGGTGAAGATCACCCTGCGCTTCCGCGGGCGCGAGCTTGCCCACGGCCAGCTCGGCATGGTGCTTCTGCAGCGCGTCCAGGCCGATGTCGCCGAAACCGCCAAGGTCGAGCAGCATCCCCGCATGGAAGGCCGGCAGATGCTGATGGTGCTTTCGCCGAAGTAAGCGCGCCAGCCTCACCGAAAAGCAGCATGCCGTAACGGCAACCGGGCGGGACGCGATTCCCGCCCGGTTTCATTTTGAAACGGGAATGTTGCGCTTTTGCATCAATAAGCAAAACCCGCAGAAAAGTCAGGTTTTTGCGCTGGCGAAGCGGCGGCGATATGCGCTAGCCTCCCTCCCAAAGACAAAGAAAACTCTAGGGAGGGGTATATGTCCAGATCGTTTTGGCTGATGTCGGCCGGGATCGCCGCGCTGACCGCATCGCCGGCTTTTGCGCAGAACAACACGCAGTCCACCGGCCAGACCTCGCCGGTCGAATCCGCGGGCGAAGTCGACGCCAATGCCGACGTCACTCCCACGGACGAGAATCCCCAGGAAATCGTGATCACCGCGCAGGGCCGCCGCCAGGTCCTTCAGGACGTGCCGATCGCCGTTACGGCCGTGTCCGCCGAAACGCTTCAGAACACCGGCGCAAGCGATATCCGCCAGCTCAACCAGGTGGCGCCGTCGCTGCTGGTCTCCTCCACCGGTTCGGAAGCGAATGGCTCCGCCCGTATCCGCGGCATCGGCACAGTCGGCGACAATCCCGGCCTTGAAAGCTCGGTCGCCGTGTTCATCGACGGCGTCTACCGTTCGCGGTCGGGCATCGGCCTCAGCGAGCTTGGAGAGATCGAGCGCGTCGAAGTGCTTCGCGGGCCGCAGGGCACCCTGTTCGGCCGCAACGCTTCGGCCGGCCTGCTGAACGTCATCTCCAAGAAGCCGAACATGAACGAGCTCGAAGGCTTCGGCGAGCTTTCCTACGGCAATTACGATTTCAAGCGCGCCAGCGGTGGCATCACCGGCCCGATCGGCGATACGCTCGGCTTCCGCCTGGACGGCGTCTACGTCCAGCGCGACGGCTTCCTTCGCGTCGTCAATCCTACCGGCGGCACCGAGAAGCGCGTCAACGACCGCGACCGCTACTTCGTGCGCGGCCAGCTTCTGTTCGAACCGAACGACGATCTCGAAGTGCGCGTCATCGCCGATTACACCAAGCGCGACGAATCCTGCTGCGGCGCCGTTTATCTCGACCGCGACTTCAATGCGAGCATCGGCAACCTCAACGAGCCGGCGACCCCGATCCTGGTCGGCGGTGCGGTTAACCCGAACGGCAACAACATCGTCAACGTGCTGCGCGATCTCGGCCAGCCGCTTGCGGCGCTCAACGATCCGTTCAGCCGGCAGATCTACGTCAGCCCGGGCCGCAGCTTCCGCGGCGAGACCGAGGACAAGGGCATTTCGCTCAACGTCGACTGGACGCTGGGCGCGGCAACCCTGAGCTCGATCACCGCTTATCGCGACTATAAGAGCGATCAGGGCTCCGACACCGACTACAGCCAGGTCGACATCCTGTACCGCGCCGCCGACGGCGGATCGGCCCGCAACTTCAAGACCTTCAGCCAGGAACTGCGCCTCCAGGGCCAGGCCTTCAACGACAAGCTGGACTGGCTGGTCGGCGGCTATTTCGCCGACGAAGACCTGACGGTAACCGACAACCTGCGCTTCGGCAGCCAATATGGCCGCTTCGCCACCTGCCGCGTCATCTCGGGCAGTGCGCTTGCGCAATTCTACTCGCCGACGACGCCGGGCTG
>DASVUO010000139.1:0-4514 GCA_036386995.1 Allosphingosinicella sp.
GATGCGCAAGCCAAGCTGGATGCGGTGCCCGGCGGGCGACGCGTTGAGCGCCTGCGCGTCGGTGTTGGCGACGATGAAATCGACGCCCTGCACGTCGTTGGCGATCATGTTGGCAACGGCGTTGCCGCCCGCGCCGCCGACACCAATGACGCTGATCTTGGGGCGCAGTTCATCCACTTCGGGACGAATGAAGTCGATGCTCATCAGGTCTCTCCCCCTTTGACGCGGCCGCACGGCCAAGCACTGGTTAACTCCTTTTGCACCAAGCGATTCTCGGGTGCGAGCAAAAAGTTAACGCCTGTGACGATTTTTAGGCGGAAACCCGCCGGTGATTCTTAAAAGCCACTTCTGAAGGCGCTGATCAACCGGCCGACGAGGCCGTTGCTGTTCGATTTGGGGACAGTGCGATCGGCCGAAAGCGCGGCGCGCAGATCGAGTTCGTCCGACGCGGCGAACTGGGCGAGGCCGACCAGGGTGGTGAAGGCCGGGCCGCTATGCGCTTCGGGAAGGCCGCGGAGGCTGGGGCGACCGACGCGGACGGCGCGGCCGAGGACGCCCTGGGCGTAATCGGCGATGCCCTTCAGCTCAGAGCCCCCGCCGGTGATTACCACCTGGCGGCCGAAGGGACCGCCGAAGCCGAGGTCCTTCAGGGAGGCGGCGACTTCGCCGGTGAGGTGCTCGAGCCGGGCACGGATGACGGAGTTTAGCTGGGCGCGGGTGATGCGGGAGGCTTCGGTGCCTTCTTCCGAACCGGCGATGGGTTTGAGCTCGATCATGTCGTGATTGTCGCGCGGAGAGGTGGTCGCGGAGCCATAGAAACACTTCATCCGCTCAGCCTCCACCCGGCGCGTGCCGAAGGCGGCGGCGATGTCGTCGGTGATGTCCATGCCGCCCATGCCGATCGACTTCAGACCCACCAGCATGCCGCCCATGAAGACGGAGACGTTGGTGACGCCGGCGCCGAGCTCGACCAAAGCGACGCCGAGTTCGCGTTCTTCCTCCGACAGGCACGCTTTGCCCGCCGCGACCGGCGAGGCGACGATCGCGTCCACCGCCAGGTGGGCGGAGCGGACGCAGAGATCGAGATTCTGAACGGGCGAGGGATCGGCGGCGATGACGTGGATGTCGACCGCGAGCCGTCCGGCGTGGAGGCCGAGCGGCTTCCTCACCCCTTCCAGCCCGTCGACCGTGTAAAGCGCGGGCAGCGCGTGGAGGATCATCGGCCCGCCTTCGTCGAGCGAGGCGCGGCCGGCGCGCAGCAGCTGGTCGATATCCTGCTTTTCGATGCGGCGGCCGCCGATCTGCACTTCAACGCTTGCAACGGTGCTGACCAGCCCGCCGGCCGAGAAGCCGACGAAGACGTCGTCGATGTTGGTCGCGGCGATACGCTCGGCCTGCTCCACCGCCTCGCGGATTGCGACTTCGGTCTTCTCCATGTCGGCGATGAAGCCGCGGCGGACGCCCTGGCTCTGCCGCTGGCCGGTGCCGAGGATCTTAAGTTCGCCATTCTCGCCCGGCTCGGCGATCAGCGCCGAAACCTTGGACGAGCCGACGTCGAGGGCGGTGACGAGCTTGCGGCCGGGCTGCGGGTTGGGGCGCTTCATCAGATGGTCGTCGCCGGATCGATGCCGCGGGTGCCGGGCGTTGCCGGTGCGGGCGCGGCGGGATCGGCTTCCGGCGCTAGGGCGGGAACGGAGCTTCCCGGCTTGTCGGAGACGCGGACGATGAACTTGTCGGCGATGCGCATGTCGAAGCGAACGAAGCCGCGGCTGAGCAAAGGCGTCTGCTGGTCCATCTTGGCGAAGCGGGTGAGCGCTTTGCGCGCGCTGTCCTCGCCTTCGGGGAGCGCGAGGATTTCGCCGGACTGGAAGCGGATGTCCCAGCGGCGGCCGCCGACCCAGGTCGCGCCGGCCATCATCGGCTTGAGCTGCGGCGCGGCGGAGGTGAGGCGCGCCAGCTCGGAGGCGTGGAGGTTGGCGGCGGGACCGATTACGATGGGAAGATCGGGCATCGCGTCGAGCTTCACTTGCTCCAGCACGACACCCTCGATGTCGATCAAGGCAAGGCGCTGGTTGTGCTGCCAGATGGCGGCGGGGCGGCGTTCGACGATGTCGATCACCAACGTGTCCGGAAAGCGGCGCGAGACGCGGGCGTCGCGGACCCAGCCGAAGCGAAGCAGGCGCTGACGGGTCGCTTCGACGTCGATCAGCGGCATGGCCGCGGTCGGCTGATCGAAGGCGATGTTGTAGACCTGGAGCTGCGGCACCTTTTGCGCGCCCTTGATCTCCACATGCTTCATCGAGAAGCCGGCGCCGCCGATCGCTTCGCCGAGGCCGGTGCCGACGAGCTGCGGCACCTTGAGCGCGGCGACCAGCGCGATGGCGAGCACGACAAGCATGCCGAGGAAGATCCACCAGCTGATCCGGCGCACCGCCTCGGGAAGCTGAGACGGCGGCGGGGCCTTGCCTTTGCCCTTGCCGCCTGTGCCGCGCGAGGCGGTCTTTGGGCGAGCCCGAGTGGAGGCGCTGCCGCCGCCGCGTGCGATCCTGGCGCTCATTCCGCTCCCCTTTCGCGCATGGCTTCGTCAACGATCCGCTGAACCAGTTCGGGGTAGCTCATGCTCTTGTAGCGCCCCTGTTCGGGCACGAGGCTGAGCGGAGTCATCCCCGGCTGAGTGTTGACCTCCAAGAGGTAGAGGCCATCCACCCCCAAATCGTCATCCCAGCGGAAATCGGAGCGCGAGCAGCCCTTGCAGCCGAGCAGATTATGGGCATCGAGCGCCATCTTCAGCGCCGCGTCGCGCACCTCGTCCGGGATCTGCGCCGGGCAGACGTGGGTGGTGAGGCCTTCGGTATATTTGGCGTCGAAATCGTAGAAGCCGGTCACCGGCATCAATTCGGTCACGGCAAGCGCTTCGTCGCCGAGAACGGCGGTGGTGAGTTCGCGGCCCTTGATGAAGGGCTCGGCGAGCAAGCTCTCGAATTCCTGCCACGGGCCGGCGGCGTCGCGGGCGATAGGGTTGCCGTAGTTTCCGTCCTCGGTGACGATGGCGACGCCGACCGAGGAGCCTTCGTTGACGGGCTTCAGCACGTAGGGGCGCGGCAGCGGGTCCTCACGGTAGAGGCTTTCGCTGTCGACGATGCGCCCGCCGGGCATGCGGATGCCGTGGGGGACGAGGCGCTGCTTGGTCAGCTCCTTGTCGATCGCGATGACGGAAGTGACCAGGCCGCTATGGGTGTAGCGAAGGCCCATCAGGTCCATCATGCCCTGCACCGTGCCGTCTTCGCCCGGCGTGCCGTGAAGGGCGTTGAAGACGACGTCCGGCTTCGCTTCGGCGAGGCGCGCGGCGACGTCTTTGTCCATGTCGATGCGCGTGACGCGGTGGCCGAGGCTTTCGAGTGCGTCGGCAACGCCCGCGCCGCTCATTAGCGACACCGGCCGTTCAGCCGACCAGCCGCCCATCAGCACCGCGACATGAAGCTTCGCCGTCACTTTTCCACCCCCACGCGCTGGATTTCCCATTCCAGCAAGATCCCGCTTTTCGCCTGAACCCGGCGCCGAACTTCCTCGCCGAGCGCTTCGATTTGCGCTGCGCTAGCATTGCCCAAATTGAGCAGGAAGTTGCAATGCTTTTCAGAGACTTGTGCGTCGCCGATGGTCAGCCCCCGGCAGCCCGCTTCGTCGATCAGCCGCCAAGCCTTGTCGCCCGGCGGGTTCTTGAAGGTGGAACCGCCGGTGCGCGAGCGCAAAGGCTGGGAAGCTTCCCGCTCGGCGGCGATGCGGTCCATCTCCGCGCCGATCGCGCTAGGGTCGCCGGGGACACCTTCGAACAGGGCTTCGACGACCACGGCACCAGACGGCACATCGCTGTGGCGGTAGGTGTAGCCGAACCGGTCGCGGCTCCAGGTCTGGACACTGCCGTCGCGGAGGACGAGCGTGGCTTCGACCAGCACATCGGCAACTTCGCGGCCGTATGCGCCGGCGTTCATGCGCACCGCGCCGCCCGCCGTGCCGGGAATGCCGCGCAGGAATTCCAGGCCGGCAATGCCGTTGTCGCGCGCCTTGGAGGCGACGGTGATCCCCATCGCGCCGCCTCCGGCGCGGACGCGGTTGCCGGGCTCGACCGAGACCTGGCTCATCGATTTAGGCAGGCGGACAACGACACCGGGCACACCGCCGTCGCGGACGATGAGGTTGGAGCCGACGCCGACCGGGAGGACCGGGGTGGTGGGATCGAGTTGGGCAAGGAAAGCTCCGAGGTCAGCCGTGTTCTTGGGTCGCACCAGCCATTCGGCGGGGCCGCCGGTGCGGAACCAGATGAAGTCGGCGAGAGAGCCATTCTCTTCTAGCGTTCCTGCCAAACTCGGCATCTCCGTTCGTCCCGGGTGAAGTCGAGGGGCGCCTTCATTGACGTCTGTGCCGCGCCCTTCGACTTCACTCGGGACGAACGAGTCTGGGGTGTCGCTCGGGAGGGAGGTCGAGGGAGCGCCGCTCACTTATTGGCCCTTGCCTTG
>DASVUO010000140.1:0-3021 GCA_036386995.1 Allosphingosinicella sp.
GAGCACCCCCTGCGTCGGCACCCACGCATAAGCCTCCCCACACCGCGCCACCGACAAAAGCCCGCTTCGCCCTTCCACCATCACCTTGATCACGTCGTCCCGCGTCCCGCCGACCAGCGCGATCCGCGCCCCCGGAACCTCCCGCGCCCGCTGCGCCACCCATTGCGCCCCCGCCAGCGTCTTGCCGAAGCCCCGCCCGGCCATCAGCAGCCAGGTCCGCCATTCCGGCTTCGGCTCCTTCTGCCCGCCATGCGCCTGCCACGCCCATTCCTCCAGCATCGCGCGCCGCACCTGAGGCTTCAGCCCACACAAAAACCGCGCCCACGCATCCTCGCCGCGCAGCAGCAGCGCCGCCGCCTCCAGATGCCCGATCCACCCGCTCACGCCCCGTTCTCCGCGTCCCCCGAATCCGAACACGCCGCCGGAAAGGCCTGGCCGCAGCAAGGGCAGGGCGCCCGCCGCGCCTCCGCCTCCGCCCGCATCCGCTTCGAAAACAAGGCCAGCCGCTTCGCCAGCGCCGCCTCCACCTCCGCATTGCTCGCCGCCCGAGGCGCCGCCCCGCCGCGCGGAGCCCCGCTTTTGCGCCGCCCCTCGTCGAACACGATCTTGGCCAGCAAGGCCGGATCGAACGCATCGAGGTCCGGCGCCTGCCAATCCCCATCGATGTCGATCGGCCGCTCCCCCCGCCGCCCTTCCAGAAGCAGCGCCTTCGCCCGCGCCACCCCTTGCTCCTGCGCCCGGTCGAACGCTTCGGCGAATTGGGGGTCGTTCATCCGGTGCTTCCACACCGTCTTCTCGCTCACGCCGGACTTGCCTGCCGACCAGCGCACGCTCCCCGAAGCCGCGAACCATTCCAGAAAGTCGGTCCGCCTTTTCCCCTGAAAGAAAGCGCGCTTGCCCTGCGGCACCACCTGCGCCCCGCGGTTCTTCCCCGCCTGCACCCGCTCCCCCGGCCCCAGCTTGAATCCCTCGCCCGTCTCAAGACTCGTTCGTCCCGAGCGTAGTCGAGGGGCGCGCCCACTCCGGCCTTTGCCCGCACCACCACCCTGACCCGCAGCCATCCACCTTGCTCCCCAGGGCACGTTCCGCCGGAGCCAACCGCACACCGTCGCAAAGCCGGACGCCCGCACGTCCGCCCCTTGCGAAGAAAAGCAGCCGCACCGCCCCACCCACGAAGTTCGCCCTTTGGAAAAACTGAAAGGCCCGCCGATCCGCGAACCCCAGAACGGCCTCAAACGAGCCGCTTCGGACGACCGCCCCGGCTCAAGCCAAGGCAGCCCCTCTTGCGCACAATCCGGAAGGCGAAACACCCGGCAGCAGAGGAAAAGCCATGCCACAACCGGAGTGAAAAGTCAAGAACAAAGTGAGAACAATTTCAATCCGCACCGCCCCCAGGCGACAGCGAGAACAGATCCGGCCAGCGCCAGCAAAGCGCCCAGTTGCGAACCTCCGCGGATATCCTATCATTCGCGAATGCTCAGCCGCTTCGCTCTCAACCGGATGGACGTTTTTGGCCTGCTGGCAGTAGGCGTAACTACGTTCTTCTTTCTGGGGGCGGCTTTGGATGCTGCCAGTCTTTATGCGAGCGTGCGTCCCATGTCCGCGCGAGACTTGGTGTTGGGTTGCTCCGGCTGGCTCGTTGCAACCTTCGGTCCAATCACTCTGGCGGTCCTGTTCTGGCGTTGGTCGAAGGGTATTCGAAGAGCGTGGACGCTTCACCTGCTGATGCTGCCGTCGGCCCTGGCAATGTTGAAACTCGGCGGTCTCCTGATGCTTTCCGCTACAGGAGCGCAGGACTTCGAGGGCACACTCGGCGGCCCGGTGTTCCAAGCTGGCGTTCTGCTTCTGCTGGCTGTGATCGGCTACTACTCGGCTGTTGTTTGCGCCGCACTCAACCGATGGTTCGCAGCCCGGAACGGCGGCTGACTACGGATCTCAAGCGGTGGCGGCTATGTCCGCTTTCCAACCTTTGCGGACAACTGCTTATCTCCTGCTATTTGGTGGCGACGCAGGCTTTCAGACGGTTCGCCAACGTAAGGTTGTCCCTGACGTGGTAACGGACAACAACTTGTCCGCGATGACGGGCCTCAATGATCGCGCCTGTCGCTAGCGCCTCCAGGAAGCGTGCTTCGTCCACGCCAAGCACGTAGGCTCTTCCCGGAACATTTTTCGGCCTTAGCGTTCCCGATTGGGCGGTAAGAGGTATCGGCCGGCCGTTGACGGTGAGGGCAAGATCGTAATTCCGCTGCGCAGCGGCCGCCCGCTCTTTCTTGCTCAGGCCCCGGGTCAGCGATGGCAGGCCTTCGCGCCAAACTTGAAGTGTGTCATCGCCCGATTTCGCGGCGAAGCGTATCACAAGCTGGGTTTGGCCCTGCCGCAAAAAGGCCAAGCAGTATCCGCTTGCCTCCCCAAAGAACCAGGCGTCACTAATCTCAGCCTGCCCCACCTGGGGAGGTGCCATCGAAACAAGCAACAGGGCGCTGATGAGCATCCAACGATCCTGCACCAGGCGACCGTCCATGGAAAGCTCCGCTTTTCATAGCGCCGGGCGACCACTCCAGCGCCGCCCGCTTCATCCGCGACCGGGCAGGGAAGAACTCGGGACGTTCCAGACCAAGCCCCATGACGCGATCCTCGCCGGTCCCTTTTCAGGACCGTCAAATACCACCCGCTTCGTGTTCAAGGAAGGCGAGGGGAGGGAGCGCATGCTTGCCGTCGGCCCCCGCTCGGGCCGCAGGACCAGGGTGGTGCCCAATCTTCTTACAACCGTCATGCTTGGCTCGATCCAAAACCACCTTCTTCTTCGCGCCTTCTCTTACCCTTCGCGCCTTCGCGTGAAACATGGGAAGCGGAGCAGCGCAGCCGCTGGAAGCTTTTTCCAGGCGTCGGCACTCGAAGCGGCGGCGGCGTCACGCTCCCGGCATGCGGCCCCTCATCCACGAACCACACTCCCGCCGCCTCATAGGCCCGCCGCAGCCCCTCGATCAGCTCCGGCCGCACGTCCCGGTGGTGGCGCTCGAA
>DASVUO010000141.1:0-1956 GCA_036386995.1 Allosphingosinicella sp.
ATAATTGTCCTGCACCCGGTAGATGGACGACCCGTTCCACCACCCGCCCTTCGCATAAGCCCGGATGTTGGCGACGTGCACCGGCGCGAAGTCGGGCGCGAGCTCGATGATCACCCGGCCGCCGTCCTTCAGATCCATCACCAGCAGGTTCTCGGGCGCCACTGCACGCCAGGCTTCGGCGGGCGCGTTCTGCACCACCACGCTCGGCTCTGTTGCATCCAGCACCGGCGCCGGCCGCCAGAAGGTGTAGCGCGCCGATCCTTCGGCCTTGGGCGCCTTCTCGGCGGAGGCGGTGGCGCAACCGGCCAGGAGGGCGGCGGCGGTGAGAGCGGCGAAACGGCGCATGATGAAGGTCCCCTCGAACGTGTTCGAAGGCTTATCGCCGCTCGCTCAAGTCAGGGCAATCGCCGGGCGCAAGGCCCTCAGGCGTCGTCAGTGACGAGCCGCAGCGCCGGGCGCGGCGCTTCGGTCAGCCGGTGCATTTCACCGAGGTGAAGCTCGGAAAGCTCGAGATGGGCGATGGCGGCCTCGTCGCTCGATGCGGCGCGGGCGGCGGCGAGTTCCTCGAACGCGCGGTCGGCATGGTGCCGAATGGTGTCTTGTCTGGACATTGGGAACCCCGCGACTCGGGGTGAAACTCTACAACCCGGAGCAAGCAAGCTGACTGAACGGCGCGGACCGCGCAACAATATGGATCAGGCTTCCTGCATCGCCTTCGCGTCGTGGTGCAGGTAGCGCTCGTTGAAATCGCCGGCGTCGCGAAGCCGCGGCCAGTCCGAGATGGTGATCGCGCGGCGGTTGCGGTCGATCAGCCCTTCTTCCTGCAACTGGCGAAGCACCCGGTTGACGTGAACGGACGTGAGCCCGACGGCGTCGGCGAGCTGCTCCTGAGTCATCGGCAGTTCGTAGCGATGGTTCTGGGCCATGCCCGCCGCTTCGAGCCGAAGCGAGAATTCGCACAATATGTGGGCGACGCGCGCGCGGCTGTCGCGGCGGCCGACATTGACCACCCATTCGCGGAAGATCGAGGAGTCGATCAAAGTGTCCATCCACAAGGCACGTCCGATCGCCGGGTTGTTGAGCGCCAGATCCTGGATTGTACCGGTGGAAATCAGCGCCACGTCGCATTCGGTAAGCGTCTGAACGCTGGTGTCGGCAAGGCCGATGAAGCTGTTCTGAAGGTCGAGGAACTCGCTCGCGATGTGCAGCGAGATGATCTGCCTCGCGCCCTCGCCGGTCAGCTTGTAACGGAAGGCGAAGCCGCTGAGCAGCAGCGCGCAATGTTCGGGCTTGTCCCCGTCGCGCACGACATGGGCGTTGGCCGGAAGGCGGCGGACGCTGTGCGGCAGGGTCAGCAGCGTCTGGCGGTCAGCCGGGCCAAGGGGGCAGCGTCGCTCCAGCCGCCGCACCATTGCTTCAAATGTCGGATGTACGTCCGCCACTACCGCTCCCTCTCCGGGGGGCAAAACACAGCCGCCGCTAAATCGCGCGGGCGCCCCCTCCGCTGTCACGGATAGAAGGTGCCTGATTCCATTGCTTTTATCTAGATCAAGCGGCTCAAAAATGCCGCATTGTTGCGCGCGCGGCTCAGTTTTGGACTGGGTAGGCCGTCAGTTCCTTTTCCGCGGCCTGCTTGGCGCGGAGAACGTCGCCGCGGTGGGCCCGGGCGGCCATGGCGTCCCAGGCACCGGCGGCGCGCAGGCAGCGTTCGCGGACATTGTCGAGCGTTGCGGCATCGGCATCGGCGCGGGCTTCGGCGGCGCGGGCTGCGTAGAAATCGTGCTGGGCGGACATTCGGCGTTGTCTCCTTCGGCCCCCCGGCCGCTTGGCATTAAAAGAAAAAGGGCGAGGGTCTCAAGACCCCCGCCCCTTTTTGTCAGCTTAAGCGGACTGGATGTTGACTGCGCTGGTCTTGCCGCGGCGGTCGGTTTCCAGTTCGTAGGTCACGCGCTGATC
>DASVUO010000142.1:0-7934 GCA_036386995.1 Allosphingosinicella sp.
CTTCGGTGCCGATGCGGTTGGCGGCGACCACCGGCACGACGTTCGACACCGCATGGCCGATCATCGCCCGCCGCCACATCCGGCTGGTGTCGAGGCCGGGATCGTGCGGCTCGGTGCCGATCGCGGTCGGGAAGAGCAGGATCTCCGCGCCCTGCAGCATCAGGCTGCGCGCGGTCTCTGGATACCATTGGTCCCAGCAGACCGCCGGGCCGACGGTGCCTATCGGGGTCGGGAAGGTCTTGAAGCCGCTATTGCCGGGCCGGAAATAGAATTTCTCGGAATAGCCGGGGCCGTCCGGGATGTGGCTCTTGCGGTAGACGCCCAGCACCGCGCCGGCCGCGTCGATCATCGCCAGGCTGTTATAATGGTGATGCCCGTCAGCCTCGAAGAAGCTCGTCGGGATGTAGACCTGGAGCTCGGCCGCCAGCTTCTGCATCGCCTTGACCGCGGGATGCTCGCCAACCGGTAAGGCGCGGCCGAAATGGCCCTCGTCCTGGGTGCGGCAGAATAATGGCCCTCGAACAACTCGGGCGGAAGGATCAGCTTGGCGCCTTGCGACGCGGCCTCGCGCACCAGTTCGGAGACGGCGCGGATATTCTCGTGGACATCGTCGGTGAATGCGAGCTGGAGGGCGGCGACTGTGATCTCGGTCATAGGGGCATCTGCTGGCTGATACAGTGAAAGGAGCCGCCGCCGGTCAGGACGTGGTCGGCGCGGATGCCCGTCGCGGTGCGGCCGGGGAAAAGTTCGCCGATCGCTTCCACGGCAGCCTCCTCATTGGGGGCGCCGTAGAGAGGGACTACAACGGCGGCATTGCCGATGTAGAAGTTCATGTAGGAAGCCGGGACGATCTCGCCATCGCGCTCAACGAGGCCGGGCGAGGGGAGGGGGACCACTTCCACGCCGAACGCCTCCGCGCGGCGGCGGGCGTCTTCGAAGATCGCGGCGTTCGGGTCTTCCGTGCCCGCCGCCACCGGGATCGCGAGCCGGTTCTCGCCCACGAAGCGGGCGAGGTTGTCTACGTGCCCGTCCGTGTGGTCGTTGAGCAGGCCTTCGCCGAGCCACAGAATGCGTTGTGCTCCGAGGTCTTCGCGGAGGCGCGCTTCGATCTCCTCGCGCGTGAGCCCCGGGTTACGGTTCGGGTTGAGCAGGCATTGTTCGGTGGTGACGAACAGGCCGGTGCCGTCCGTGTCGATCGCGCCGCCCTCCAGCACCCACGGGTGCCGCACGGGTTCCAGCGCCGCCGTCTCCGCCAGGCGCAGGCCGATCGTGTCGTCGCCCTCCAGATCGTATTTCCCGCCCCATCCGTTGAACAGGAAACTCTTGGCTTCAACGTCGGCGCCCTTGCGCAGGATGATCGGGCCAGTGTCGCGGAGCCAGATGTCGCCGAACATCTCCTTTACCACCGCGGCGAACGGCGCCGCGTCCTTGGCCACGCGCGCCGAGGCCGGATCGGCGGCGACAAGGCGCACCTCCTCGCCGCGCCCTTCGGCATGCACCGCGCGCGCAAAGGCGATCACTTCCTCTCGCCCGGCGGCGAGGTCTTCCTGCCAAAGGTCTTCGTGGCTCGGAAAGCCGATCCATACCCAGCGGTGTTCGGCCCATTCGGCGGGCTGGTGAAAGATCATCGGGCGGTGCTGCCCCCGCCGGCACGGCTGCGATCGCGGATGGCGCGGAATTCGTCGCCTTCGCGCCAGTTCGGCCAGGCGGGTGACATCGCAAGCTCGCGGCCGATCATCCAGTAGATCTGAAGGTCTCGGATCGCCCCATCCCAGTTCCAGCCTGAATCATATTCGTCGCTGGGCTGATGGTACCGGTTCTTCCGGTAGTCCTCCGAAGCCGCCGCGCCCGCAGCAAGGCCGCCATTGACCAAGTCCTCGCCGCCTTCGGCATACAGCATCGGCACACCCTGGCGGGCCAGGCTGAAATGGTCGGAACGGTAATAATAGCCAGCCTGCGGGCTCGGCTCGTTCTTGACCTCCAGCCCGAAACGGTTGGTGGCGCGGAGCATATAATCCTCGATCTCGGACTTGCCCTTGCCGATAACCACGAAGTCGCGCGTGTTGCCGGTGACGTTGAGGCCGTCCATGTTGACGCCGCCGACCGTGCTGGCGAGCGGGTAGACCGGGTTCTCCGCATAATATTTGGAGCCGAGCAGGCCGGATTCCTCGCCCGTCACCGCCAGGAAGATGATCGACCGGTCCGGGTTGCCGCGCTTGGCGTGAGCCTGGGCAAGGGCGATCAGGCCGGCGGTGCCGGTGGCGTTGTCGAGCGCGCCGTTGCAGATGTCGTCGCCGCTCGCATCCGCGTCGCAGCGGCCCAGATGGTCCCAATGGGCGGTGTAGATGACGTACTCGTTCGGCCGCTTGGCGCCGGGCAGGATGCCGATGACGTTGCGCGATGCTTGACGCTTGATCTGATTGGACAGGCTCAGCGACGCGCGGGTCTTGAGCGGCACTGCCTTGAAGCCCTGCCGCTTGGCGGCAGCGGAAAGGGCGGTAAGATCCTGGCCGGAGGCGGCAAGCACCCGCCGCGCGGCGTCATTGGTCAGCCAGCCGATCACCTTGGACTGGTCCATGTGCCCCGCCGGATCGTCCATATTATATTGCGGGCCGGTCCAGGAGGATTGTACCACGTTCCATCCGTAAGCGGCGGGATCGGTGTCGTGGACGATCAGCGCGCCGGCCGCGCCCTGCCGCGCCGCTTCCTCATATTTGTAGGTCCAGCGGCCGTAATAGGTCATCGCCTTGCCGTTGAACGGACCTTCAAGGCCGCTGCTCTGCCAATCCGGATCGTTGACCAGGATCACCACCGTTTTGCCGCGCACTTCGACGCCGGCATAATCGTTCCAGCCGCGCTCCGGCGCGTTGATGCCGTAGCCGACGAAGACCATTTCGCTGTTCTGCAGATCGACGCGGGGCTGCACCTGGTAGCTGTTGGCGACGAAATCGGTCCGGTGGGAAAGCGTAATCGGCGCGGCGCCGCCGGAGACGGTCATCGTGCTCGGCGTGGAGGTCATCTCGACCAAGGGCACGTTCTGGAACCAGCTGCCCTTGTTGCCTGGCTGAAGCCCCGCTTTCTTGAATTGGTCGGCGAGGAAGGCGACCGTCTTCTCCTCGCCCTTCGTGGTTGGCGCGCGGCCTTCGAAAGCGTCGGAGGAGAGCGTCTGCGTGGCGGTGGTCAGCGTCGCCAGGGGGATTGGCGGGCCGTCATAGGCCAAAGCGGTGCGATCGCCGCGCGGGGTGGTGGCGCAGCCGGCTACGAGACAGGCGGCTGCGGCCGCAAGCGTGAGACGAGCAAGCATGGTCCGTTTCTCTCCTCAGCCGCCCCCGCCGCGCCTATTGCAGCATGCGCCAAGCGACGCAAGAAGCCGCGCCCCAACGAAGAAGGGCGGCTCCTTCACGGAACCGCCCCTCGTTCGTTGCCATGGCTGAGAAGCCGATTAGCGCGAGTAGAACTCGACAACCAGGTTCGGCTCCATGCGCACCGGATAAGGCACTTCGTCCAGCGTCGGAACGCGGTTGAAGGTCGCCTTGGTGGCGCCGTCCGGCACGACATATTCCGGGATTTCGCGCTCGGCGAGGCCCTGCGCTTCCAGCACCAGCGCCATTTCCTGCGCCTTGGGGCCGAGCTCGATCACGTCGCCGACATTCACCCGCCGCGACGCGATGTTGCACTTCACGCCGTTGACGCGGATGTGGCCGTGGCTGACGATCTGGCGCGCGGACCAGATGGTCGGCGCAAACTTGGCGCGGTAAACGATCATGTCGAGGCGGCGCTCGAGCAGGCCGATCAGGTTCTGGCCGGTGTCGCCCTTCATCCGGGCGGCTTCGGTGTAGGTGCGCTTGAACTGCTTTTCGGTGACGTCGCCGTAATAGCCCTTGAGCTTCTGCTTGGCGCGCAGCTGGATGCCGAAGTCCGACATCTTGCCCTTGCGGCGCTGGCCGTGCTGGCCGGGACCATATTCACGCTTGTTGACCGGGCTCTTGGGACGTCCAAAGACGTTTTCGCCCATGCGGCGGTCGAGCTTGTACTTGGCGCTTGAGCGCTTCGACATCATTCACTCCAATTTGCTGTGCCCTTGGTGGGCGAGACGTCCCGGACCTGCACCGCATGGCCTGAAAACCATGCGCGGCCACCGCTTCACCGGGGTGCGGAGCCAATTGCGAAGGGCGCACATGGCCGCAGAGGCGTTTCAAGTCAACCTCGACAGCCGCTTGCCCGCCGCTTAAGCGCGCCTGCATGAGCGAAAGAGTGAAGCCCGCCGACTGCCAAACAATGGCCGAGGTCCGCCACGGCGTTGACTCGCTGGACGAACAGATCGTCGCCCTGATCGGCGAGCGCTTCCGCTACATGGATGCCGCCGCCCGCATCAAGCCGGCGCGCGAGGCGGTGCGCGACGAGGGGCGCAAGGCGCAGGTGCTGCGCAACGTGGCGAAGCATGCAGAGGGCGCGGACGTGCCTGCCGAGGTGGCGGCCGACCTGTACGAGCGGCTGGTGGAAGCTTCGATCGCCTACGAATTCTTGCGGTTTGACGAACGGCCGCGCTGACGCGGGTGGGTGATGGCGCGGATCATGCCGCGCAGCGCCCGGATTTCACGCGCCGACCAGCCGGGCTTGGTGAGGATCGTGCGGATCGAGTGCAACGTGGTGACGGTGCGGTCCGCCGGGAAGAAATAGCCGACCTCATCCAAAGCTTCGTTGACCTGGCCGATGAGGCCTTCGAGATCGCCGTGCGGGGCGCGCGGTTCGGCAGGGTCGCCTTCGGTCGGGATCACCACCGCGCCCTGCTTTGACCATTCGTAGGCGACCAGGATCACCGCCTGGGCCAGGTTCAGCGAGCGGAATTCGGGGTTGATCGGCACGGTGAGAATCTTCTGCGCGATCGCCACTTCGTCCGTTTCAAGGCCTGAACGTTCGGCGCCGAACAGGATTGCGGTCGGCTCCGGCAGCGCGCGAATCTCTCGCGCCGCTTCCTCCGGAGTGACGACCGGAACCACCAGTCCGCGCTTGCGGACGGTGGTGGCGTAGACGTGGGGGCAGTCGGCGACCGCTTCGGCGACGCTGTCGAACACACGCGCATTCTGGAGCACCACGTCGGCGCCCGACGCGGCGGGTCCGGCGGCAGGGTTTGGCCAGCCATCGCGGGGGGAGACCAAGCGCAAATCGGTGAGGCCGAAGTTGAGCATGGCGCGCGCCGCCTTGCCGATATTCTCGCCAAGCTGGGGGCGGACGAGAACAACCGCCGGAGGGGGAGCGATCACGCTTGTCCCGCCTCGCTGACGCTGCCGGCGAATTCCTCGAAGTCGCGAGCCTCGCGGAAGTCCTTATAGACGCTGGCGAAGCGGATGTAGGCGACAGGGTCCAGCGCTTTGAGCCCGTCCATCACCATGCCGCCGATGCGCGCCGAGTCGATTTCGCTCTCGCCGCTGGTTTCCACCTGGCGCTGGATGGAGGAGACCAAGCGGTCGAGCCGTTCCTGAGGCACGCTGCGCTTGCGGCAGGCGATGGCGATGGAGCGTTCAAGCTTGGTGCGGTCGAACGGTTCGCGCCGGCTGCCCGATTTCACCACGGTGAGTTCGCGAAGCTGAATGCGCTCAAAGGTGGTGAAGCGGGCGCCGCAATCCTCGCATTGACGGCGGCGGCGGATGGAGGAGCCGTCCTCGCTTGGGCGGCTGTCCTTCACCTGGCTGTTTTCGTGGGAGCAAAAGGGGCAGCGCACTAGATGTCCTGATAAATCGGGAAGCGCTTGCAGAGCTCGCGGACGCGGGTGCGGACGGCCTGTTCGACTTCGCCATTGCCCTCATGGCCGTTGTCGCGGAGGCCTTCCAGCACGTCGGCGATCATGTCGGCGATGTCCCGGAACTCGGCCACGCCGAAGCCCCGGGTGGTGCCGGCGGGGGAGCCGACGCGGATGCCGCTGGTCTTGACGGGGGGCAGCGGGTCGAACGGAATGCCGTTCTTGTTGCAGGTGATCGACGCCCGCTCCAGCGCCTCGTCCGCGTCGCGGCCGGTGATGCCGAGCGGGGTGACGTCGACCAGCGCCAGGTGCGTGTCGGTGCCGCCGGCGATGAGGTTCGCGCCGCGTTCCTGAAGACGGCCGGCAAGTGCCTGGGCGTTCGCGATCACCGCCTTGGCGTAGCTCTTGAACCCGGGCTGCAGCGCTTCGCCGAACGCAACCGCCTTGCCGGCGATGACGTGCATCAGCGGCCCGCCCTGGAGGCCCGGGAACACCGCAGAGTTGATCTTCTTGGCGATCGCCTCGTCGTTGGTCATTACCATGCCGCCGCGCGGCCCGCGAAGCGTCTTATGGGTGGTGGTGGTGACGACATGTGCGTGGGCGAAGGGGGAGGGGTGCTCGCCCGCCGCGACCAGCCCTGCGAAATGCGCCATGTCGACCATGAAGATCGCGCCAACCTGGTCAGCGATCGCGCGGAAGCGGACGAAATCGATGTGGCGGGGATAAGCCGAGCCGCCGGCGATGATCAGCCGCGGATTGTGCTCCTTGGCGAGCGCCTCGACCTGATCGAAATTGATGAGGTGGTCGTCCTTGCGCACGCCGTACTGAATGGCGTTGAACCACTTGCCCGACATGGCCGGCTTGGCGCCGTGGGTAAGATGGCCGCCGGCATCAAGGCTCATGCCAAGGATCGTGTCGCCGGGCTTGGTCAGTGCAAGCATCACCGCGCCGTTAGCCTGCGCGCCGGAGTGCGGCTGGACGTTGACGAAGCCGCAGCCGAACAGCTGTTTGGCCCGCTCGATCGCCAGCGTCTCGACGGCGTCCGACGGGGCGCAGCCCTGGTAGTAGCGCTTGCCCGGATAGCCCTCGGCGTATTTGTTGGTGAGCACCGAGCCCTGCGCTTCGAGGACGGCGCGGCTGACGATGTTCTCGGAGGCGATCAGCTCGATCTGGTTCTGCTGGCGGTCGAGCTCGGCAGCGATCGCTTCGGCGACCGCGCTGTCGGCAGCGGCGAGCCGTTCGCTGAAGAAGCCCTCGTGCCGGATGTCGGACGTGTCGTTGGCGGGACGGCTGCTCATGCGGGCTGCTCCTGGGCATCGAAGTTCGGGTGGGAAAGCTTCTCGACGCGGCCTTGGTGGCGGCCGCCGGCGAAAGGTGCGGCGAGGAACTGGTCCAGGCAGTCGCGCGCCGTCTCGATGCCGATAATCCGCGCGCCCATGGCGAGCACGTTGGCGTCATTATGGGTGCGCGCCAGCCGGGCGGAGAGGCCGTCGGAAACAAGCGCGCAGCGGCAGGCCGGGTGGCGGTTCACGGCGATGGATATGCCGATGCCGGAGCCGCACAAGGCGACACCGCGCTGCACCTCGCCCTCGGCAATGGCGCGGGCGATGCGGTAGCCGTAATCCGGATAATCGACGCTGTCAGTTGAGGTAGTGCCGAGGTCGAGCGGCTCAAAGCCGCGTTCCCGCAGATGCTCGACGAGCTGCGCCTTCATCTCGAAAGCGGCATGATCGGAAACAATGGCGATACGCTCGGCCACGTGCAGAACTCCGGCGGGGTGAGCGCATTACCTAGGGGAGGAGGCGCCGATATGCCACCCGATATTGCGGCTCAGGCCGCTTCGCGCAGCTCCAGGCGGTCCCAGATTTCGAGCAGGGCGCCGGTGAGTTCGCGCATCATCTCTTTGCTGTGGCTTGGGCCCGGCGTGAAGCGCAGGCGCTCGGTGCCGCGCGGCACCGTGGGGTAGTTGATTGGCTGTACATAAACGCCGTATTCGGCGAGCAGGATGTCGCTGATCCGCTTCGCCTTGATCGGGCAGCCGACCATCAGCGGAACGATGTGGGTGGTGGACGCCATCACCGGTAGGCCGGCATCGTCGAACATGATCTTCAGCATGGCGGCCGCGGCCTGCTGGCCCTCGCGCTCGGCGGAGGAGGCCTTGAGATGCTTCACGCTGGCCAGCGCGCCGGCAACG
>DASVUO010000143.1:0-16641 GCA_036386995.1 Allosphingosinicella sp.
TGAAGGGCTTGCGGTTCGGGGGCAGGGGAGGCTAGCAGCCTCAGCCGGGCCCCTGTGGCGGAATTGGTAGACGCACTCGACTCAAAATCGAATGCCGAAAGGCGTGCCGGTTCGACTCCGGCCGGGGGCACCATCCGTTTAATTGATCTGGTAGAGCAGGCGCAGGCTGAAGCTCGAATTCGCCGCCATCGTGCCCTTCGGGCGGATGCGGACGGCGGTGACGGCCGGATCGGCGCCGCTTCCGTTGGGGGCGGGCTGGTAGGTCCAGGTCGCGCCATTATCCTTTGAAAAGTCGATGTCGTCTGTGGTGCTCGCCGCGCCGCTATAGGTGTAGGTGAGGCCCGAGGCATTGGGTCCGTTGGTGAACAGCAGGGGGCCGCTGCCCGCGCCGCCCGCATCCAGAACCCGCAAGGCAAGTCCGGCCGGAGTCGGATCGGTGATCACGATGCTGTTGGCGGTGACGGTGAAGCTGTTCGGGTTGGACACGCTGATCGTATAAGCGGCGCGCCCGCCCGGGATCAGCTTCGGGTTGGCGGCGCCGTTGACCGGATCGAAGCTCGCCTGACTGGATTTCACCACAGTCAGCGGCGCGGGCGCGACCACGCTGAAGGTGGCGGTGGCGACCGGCGTGGTGGCCGTGCCGAAGCGGGCCTGCGCGGTGTTGGTGTAGGTGCCCGCCGCGGCGGGAATGGTGACGAGGTAGATCAGCTTGACGCTGCCGCCGGCCGGAAGGTCGTAGGATTGGTCCTGCCGCCCGACGAAGTTCAGGGTGCCGGTGGCCAATAGGGCGGGGACGCTGCTCGAATTCAGCGCCGTCACGCCGCTCAAGGGGTCGAGCCCCGCGAACGAGGCGCCGGCCGGCAGCGTATCAGTGATCTGCGACACCCGGCTTGCGTAGGCCGAGGGGTTGGAGACGGTGACGGTGTAGCGCACCACCTGCGGCAGGCCGGCAAGGCCGCTGGTCGTATCGCTGGTCTTGGTGATGGTGAACGGGTTGGTCGCTTCGGGAAAGCTGATCGCCAGTGCCCCGGACCCGTCGAAATTGCCGGTATATTTTATGTTGGAGCTGCCCGACGTCTGCACCGCATAAGGACGCGCAACGGTGGCCGCGCCCGCGCACTGATATTCAAAGAAATAGCGCACCCGCGCGGCGAAGCCGCTTCCGGACTGCTTGGCGTTGGCGACGAAGTAGAGCTTGTTGTCGGTGCCGGACGGGACTGCGGTGACGCCGCTCGAGACGATCTCGGAGCCGACCATTCGGAAGCAGGCGGCGTTGAACACCTGGCCGCCCGCGGGCTGGAGGAAATATTCGTCGCCGCTGTTGGCGCCCCCGAACGAGTACACCGCGTCGAACGAGATGGTCTGGCCGACCACCGCGCCCGGCCCAAGCGTGGCGCCGGTCACCTGACCGCCGGCATTTGCGCTGATCGCGCTTCGGGCGGTGAGGGTGACGGAGGGGCTCAGGGTCGCTGCGCTGGACGTGATGGTGATGCTTGGGCTCAGCGAGGCATTGTAGCTGCAGCCGTAGCCGACGAACCAGTAGACGCCGGTGCTCTGTCCGGAGCCCAAAGCGCCGAGCGACTGGCTCGCCGGCTGGCCGCCGGTGAGGTAGAAATTGCCGCTGAGGCCCGTCATCGATGCGTTGATGTTGGTCACGGTGGTGAGGCCGTTATTCTTCACCACCCCGCCGACATACATTCCGCGAGGCCCTTCATTGGCGCAATTGTTGCTGTCGAGCGGCATCGACTGGTTGCCCGAGGGTGCGCCGGTGCTGAGCGTAAAGGACAACTGGGCCTGCGCCTGGCTTGCCGTGGCGAAGGCGAAGAGCGCCAGCAGGGTGCGAAGCAGCGCGCGCATCAGCGGCGGCCCAACCCGAGGCTCTGCAGCGACAGCTGGTCGAACTTGAGGCGCATCGTCACGTAGGGTCCGGCGCGGGTGTAGCGCGCTTCCTCGAAGTCGCGGTCTTCGAAGCCGGAAACGTTGTAGCCGACCGTGATCGAGCTGTTTTTCGCAGGGCTGAAGCCGACGCTCGGGCCGCCGGAATAAGCGATGGCCCGGCCGCCGAGGCCGTGGCGGACGGTGCCGGCCACACCGACGTCGAGGGTGTCGGAAAGGTCGAAGCGCAGATCGGCGCCGACGACGTTGCTCCAGCCCTTTACGTCGTCCTCGCCCAACCGGTCCGCGACGAAGCGCGAGCCCCAGAAGAGCGAAAAGTCCGAACGATCCAGCCATTCCCCCATCCCGCCATTTGGCGAATGATTCATTGAAAGAGCGTTAACCATGCGGCGCGAGCGCGCGTTTCCGGTGACCGCAAGCGGCAAGCCGATCGGCCCCGCCTGCCCGGCGACGGCGCCGCTCACCCGGTCTTCGCGAAGCTCCAGCTTCTCGAGGACCGACCAGCGGCTGTTTGCCGGGCGGTGCGCCCAGCTGAGCTGAAGGTTGGTGGTGCGGGTCTCGGCGCCGTTCGCGGCCTTGGCGGTGAACCAGTTGAACGAGCCGCCCGCGGCGCTGCCTTCGCCGATCTGGCGAAGCGCGGCGGCGGTGAAACCGTAGCGGTCGTCCCGGTCGCCGGCGCGATATTCGGCGCGGCCGGTGATGCTCCAGGCGCCGTTCCGGTAGGTGGCGCCCGCGGTGAGCGCGGTGAAATCCTCGCTGACGATGCCGCCGCTGCCGACATAGCCGCCGCTCGCCACCGGGTGGAGCGGGTTCAGGACGTCGGCCGGATCGATGCCGCCAAGCGTCTTGTTGGCGTCCACCGAGACGTCAACCGACCAGTGGGCGTCGAGCACCAGCGACTGCGACAGGCCGAACGCGGCGAAGCTGCGCGGGCCGTATTCGGCGATGTTCGGAACGTTGCCGCTCAGTGCGATCCGCGCTCCCGCCCAGGGGGCGAGGTCGAACCCCAGGCGGGCGGTGCGGGCGTCGACCGTTTCGCCGTCGGCTATCTCGTAGGTGCCGACCAGCTGGACGTCGCGGGTGACGGCAAAGCGGGCGGCGAGGCGGTGGCGGGCCGGAAAGTCGATGCTGCCGTTGCTTCCGCCGAGCGGGAGTTCGGTCTGGCCATCGAGCTCCAGCCGGTTGTTGAAGAAGCGCTTGGAGGCGCCGAGCTGCAGGAGCGTGGAGCGGGCGGTGCGGCCGTCGGCCAAGCGGTCGTCTGCATAAGTGATGCCCGCGCGGCCGGAGAAATCCGGGCCACGATATTCGAGCAGCGCGCGGGCGGCGATGCGGCGGGCGTCGCTCAGCAGATAGTCTTCGTGCCAGGCGCTGCCCGTCAGCGACCAGGCCGCGCCCAAGCGGGCGCGCGCATCGAGGCCGAATTTGCGCGTGCCGTTTTCCGAGCCGCTGAGCTGGCCGACGCCGAAGCCGGCTTCGCGCTCACGGGCGTAAGCGAGAAGATCGACCGTCGACCCGTGATGCTCAGCTTCTACCAGCCAGGCGGTGGCGGTGCCGCCACTGGCCGCGGGCGCACCGGCTTTCGCCTCGCTGTCGCTGACGGCGACTTCGGCACGGATCTCCGTGGAAGCATTGGGACGATAGCGGACGTCGGCGCCGACCAAGGTCGAGGAACGAAGCGCGTCGCTGTCGCGGATCGCGGTGGCGGCGCCCTGCAGCTTGCCGTCGGCGCTGCGCACCGCGACCCGGCCGCCGGCGTTGAGCGAGCGGCTTGCGACGCCGTCGGTTTCATAGTCGGCGACAATGAACTGCGGGTCGAGCGCGGAGGTGCGGCTCAGGATCGGCTCCTTGAAGCGCAGGGTGCCGGCGCGATAATCGATTTCGTAATCGACGTGGCGCGTGAGCAGGCGCTGTTCGACGATCCGCTCGGAGCGAAGACGGTCGCGCGCTTCGACCGTGATCCGCTCGCTGTTCGGCAGAATGTCACGGGCGCCCAGAGCGTAGGGGCCGGACAGGCCGTTGCCCTGGATTTCGTCGCGGCGGTGGCTGTTCGGCGTATCGGCGACGAAAGCAACGGCCGAGACGCGGTCCGAGCGATATTCCGCCTTCACGCCGTTAAAGGCGCGGACGTAGCGGGCGAGCTCCGGCTCATCAATGCCGGTCTCATAGTCGCCGAACAGGGCGTAGAATTGCGGCCGCTCGAGCTTGAGGTAGAGCTTGCGCACGGACGCGGCGTCGAAGCGCTGCTCCGAACGGTCGGCGTAGACGGTGTAATAAGCCCGCGGATCGATGGTGCCGCCGAAGCGGGCCTCGTCCTTCTGCTTGTCGCTGTCATAGGCCAGGGTCATCAGCCATTTCCCGCGAATCCGGCCTTTGGCGTAGAGCGCAAGGCGGCCTTCGGTGAACACTTCGTCGCCGTCGGTGGCTTCGAGGTGGTCGGAGAGCTTGGCATAGCCAAGTGTCGCTTCAGCGAGGCCGACGATCGTCCAGGGGCGATCGCCCGGATCGAGCCAGGCTTCGACGCGCTGCTCGCGGCTTGCGTCGCCGTCACGGAAGTCGAAGCGCAGGCTGACGCTGCCCGAGGCCGTGGTCGGCTCCAGTTGGATATAGGCAATCCCGTCCTCGCCCTCGACCTTCCAGAACGGGCGGGCACGCTCCAGGCCGGCGAGCTGGCGCGCCTGCTGGGCGTCGGCTTCGACGGCCGGATAATAAGGCGCGGGCACTTCGAAGTCGCCGATCAGGCCGTGGCGCACCGGTCGGCCGTCGCGATCGGTGAGGCGGACGGCGAGCACCGGGCGGGTGACGCCGTCGGCGACCAGCACCGAGCGATCGCGGAGGAGCTGCGCCTGGATCGGGTTGGCGCCGTAGCGGACGGCGCGGGTCAGCGACTGGGCAAGGCCTCCGTCGGCGCTCCGCACTTCGGCGGAAAGGCTGGTCAGCGGCCCATCCAGGGGAACGCCGCGCCACAGGCTGACGGCAATTGTCCCGGCCTCGTTCACCCGCTCGCCTTCAAAGGCGATGGCGTCGACGGGCTTGCCGCCGGAGAAGAGCTTCACCTTCTGCCCGGGCAGATGCTTGATCGCCACCCGAACGATCGGCGCGCGCGGGTTGTGCTCGGCTTCCGGGAAGATCCAGTCGATGCCCGGCGTCTGACCGTCGAACCAGTCACGCTCGGCGCCTGCCGCTGCGGCATCGCTGAGCGCGGCCGGGCGGGCGGCGGCGGCGCCGTTACGGGCGGCGCGGGGCGGGGCGGCGACGGCGCGGAAATCGACGCGCTTCAAGGCGCCGCCGCTGCCTTCCACGAAGCGCGAAAAAGCGCGGCCGGCGGAGCGGGTGTTGCGCGCGCAATCGGCGGCGGCGCGGTCGAGCGGCAGGCTGCCATCGTCCATCTGAACGACGTGGGAGCCGGGGATCACGCCTTCGAAATGGTAGCGGCCGTCGGCGTCGGTGACGGAATAGCTGCCGTCTTCCAGCATGATGCGGACGCCGGGGATGCCGCGCGCCTTGGCGGGATCGACCAAGCAACCGCCGTCCACCACGCGGCCGACGATTGTCATCCGGCTGCCGATCGTCTCGCGGCGGATTCGCACGGCCGCATCGGCGATGTTGCTGTGGACGCCCCGCTCATCAATCGCTTCGGCGCGGTTGACCGCGTCGCCCTCGGCCGCATCGCCGCGCACTTCCAGCGTGTAGCTGATCACGGCGGTGCCGCCTGCGAGAATGGAGGGAATGGCAAGGCTGAAGCCGCGGCCCGCAGGCGCAATCGCGGCGGCTGCCGGCGCTCCGTCGACGCGGACACTCCCGGGGCGGAGGCGCACGCCGGCCGGGAAGGAGTCCACCAGGGTCGCGGCGGAGGAGGGGAGCAGAGGGTCCGCATTGCGGGCGCGGATGCGGTACTGGATCGGATCGCCCGGTGCGGCCTGCGTAACCGCGGCTTCCTTGGAGAGCACCAGCGCGCCGCTTGCCTTGGAGCCGGTGATCCGCACGCGGGCGCCGGCTGCGGCGATGTTGTTGCCCTTGTCGAAGATCTCGACATCCAGAGTTTCGCCCGAACGGACGCCGAGGCGGCAATCGTCCGGCGTCTGCGGCGGCGCTTCCACCGTTTCGATGACCCCTGCGAACCTGCCGGTGGCGATGTCGGTCTCAATCAGCGTCATCGTCTCGCGGTCGCCATCGGCGGTGGCGACGTCGATGACCAAGGTGTCCTTGGCCAAGTTGTCGAGGTTGGCGGACTGCCGCTCCACCTGCAGCACCAGCGGGAAGCCCGACGGCAGCTCGGCGGTCGGCATGATCGTGCCGGAAGTCGGATTTTGGCCGCCGCCTTTCACCGATGCCGCCGATGCCGTCATGGCCGACGCCGCGAAGGCAGCGGGTTCGGAGCCGCAAAAGGCGCCGGCAAAGGAAACCTGCTGGCCTTCCGCGCTCAGCCGGTAGGTGGCGAGGCGGGTGGGCGACGCGGCCGATGAAACGAGGAGGTCGACCCGGTTGGATGCTTGTGAGTAGTGCGCGGCGCCATTGTCCCACTCGATGGTGGCGGTGTTGGAGACCACGCGCGGGGCATCATTGTGATTAGCCGTCTTCTGCCCGTGCACCACCGTTCCCGGCAGCGCCGCGGCAAGGGCGATTGCGATCGCTCCAATCCGGCTGAGTGTGCGCCTCATCGTGAAGCAGGAGGAGGAGCGGCAGGTGACTTGCACCCGCCGCCCCTCGCGCCTTGATCAGTTCACGGTAACGCGGAAGACGAGCGTTCTCGTCACGCCCGCGGCAACATCCGCAAGCGTTCCGGAGACCACGCCGGAGGCGTAAGTGCCGCCCGATGTGCCGTCCGCGTTGCAGGTGGAGCCGGTCACCGTGCCGTTCAGCTTGATGCCGAACGCCGATTGGTAGGTCGTCTCAACCGGCAGCGTATCGCTGACGTTGATGTTGTTTGCGGTTGCACTGCCGGCGGCATTCGCCACCGCAATGCAATATTCCACCACCGCGCCCGGAATCATTTTCGGATTGGTGGTGTTGTTGACCGGGTCGCTGATCACGCGGCTCGACTTGGTGGCAACCAAAGAGGCGGCGAGGATGGTGTAATCGTCCTCGTCGAAGTGGATGCCGTCATAAGCGGTGTTCCCGCCGCTGGTGCTCGAGTCCGCGAACACCGTGTCGACCTCTGCGGTGTTGGCGCCGCTGGTCTGGGTGACGGTGGCGCCGAGCGAACCGGCGCCCGACGCTTCGGCGGCCGTGCCGGTCAGGCGAATGCCCGCGACATCGCCGGTTGAGCGGCCGAGCGGCACGTTTGCGACCACGAAGACGCGGCGCGTCGTGTCGGCCAGAACCTCGTCGAGGTATGTGGCTTCCACGTCGGTGCCGGCGTCGTAAGCGCCGTTATTGTTGGTGTCGCGGTAGATCTTCACCCCCGAAAGGGTGAAGTTGTCGGTTCCGCCATGCTTGGCCGTTCCGCCGCTCAGCTGCGTCACGGCAAGCGCGAAATCGAGCGGTGCGTTGGACGCGTTGGTGACGTCGAACGCCGTCACCGCGGATTGCTGGCCCGGCGAAACGTTGGTGGTCGTGTTGCCGACTTCCGCAACGGTCAGGTTGACCTTGCGGTCGACCTTGAACGTGTTGCTTGCGGTAACCGCATTCTGATCAACGCCGCCGACCTTATAGGTCAGCGACACATTGTTGGTGATCGTCGTGCCCGCGGCAGTTCCCTCGGCAAAAGCCGGGGCCGCCGCGAACGCCGCAGCCGCCAGCGTACTGGCGGATGCGAGCAATCGCATGGTTCTGGTCATGTCTCTGGTCCGATTTTGTTATATGGTGTGCGCCGTTAGTCCCCCCGCCGGCGCGCGTGAGCGGGTAGGTCGCTACTTCACAGTTCCGTGGAAGCTCAGTGTGCCGCTCGTTCCGGCGGCTATCGGCTGAGTGAACGTCCAGCGGACATGCGTCACGTCGGCTGCGGCCGCGGCGCGGCTGGTGCCGTCCGTTGACGCGATCTTGAGGGCGGCGAGCTGTCCCCACGTCTTGCCGCCATCCACCGACACTTCCGCTCCCGCGCCTTCTACCGACGCAAAGGCGACGGCGGGGGGTACGGGATTGGTTACGGTGAACCCGGTCGCCGGCTCGGCGCCCTGGTTCTTGTAGGAAAGAAGAAAGACGAGGCTGTCGCCCGGGGTCACCACCTTGGGCACCTCCCGGACGGTCTTGGCCGCGCCTTGTGCGTCCTTCACGATCTTCTCGACAAGGACTTCGCTTTGCAGCGCGACATCGTCCGCGGCCATTGCGGCAACGGGGGCGATCAGCGCGAGCATGAACAGAATGAGTTTCATGGCTTTGGTCCTTCAGTCGATCTTGACTTTGAAAGTGACGGTGCGGCTGGCGCCGCTGGGAAGCGTGCCGAGGCCGACCGAGATGCCGGTGCCGGTAAAGGCGCCCCCATCGCTGTCGGCGGCGTCGCTGAGAGCAGCGCCGTCGAGCGCGAGCGAGCCCGCGGCGTAGCTGGTGCCCGACGGGATCGCGTCCGAGATGCGGACGTTGCCGAGGCTGCCCGAGCCGGTGACGGTGGCGGTCAGCGAGTAAGTGATGACCGAGCCGGGGGCGCTGGTGGAGCCACCCCAGGGATCGAGCAGGCTTGCGCTCTTGGTGAAGCCGATTGAGGCCTTGCCGACCTTGAACCAGCCGTCGTCATCGCCGTCGGCGCCGGTTGCGCCAACGACGGCGTCGCCGCCCCCCTGGCCGAGGCCGGCGAAGCTCGTTCCCGGTGCGCCGGAGCCGGTTTTTGACACGGCCGTCAACTGTACCTTGCCGCGCTGCGCGTCGAGTGCGCCGGCGGGGATGGAGGAGAGGACGAAAATGGTGAGTGACTGGTCGGCGGCGAGTTCGGGATCGTTGGAGCCGGCGACGTACACCGCGTCCACGCCCGCGTCGTAGGCTTGGTTGCCGTTGCTATCCAGCACGATCGAAGTGACCGACGGGTCGAAATCGTCGCCGCCGCCGTTGGCGACCGTGCCGAGCCTGAAGCTTTCGGCGCCGTTGCCGGCGTTGGTGAGGGTGAAGCGCAGCACCTGGCCGGTCGCGCCGGAGGTTGCGTCAACGTCCGCCGGATCGGCCCAGGCGACCGCAACGTCGAGCAGCTCGTCGACCTTCAAGGTGACTTTGTTCGAATCGATGCTGGTCGCCGGTCCGCCGGGAACAGGCTCATAGGTCGCCGTGGCGACGTTCTGAATGTTGGTGCCGGCCGGTGTTCCGGCTGCGGCGGCGGGCGAAGATACCGACGCGAGCGCAATGGCGGAAACCGCCGTTGCGAGCGCAGCCTTCGTCCCTCTCTGGTACTGAATGTAGGTCATTGGCCCCCCACGAGCGCTTGCTGTGGAAGTCGTATGCGCACCGGAACGATAAAAATTAGTTAACGCCGCGTTTGCCATTCGGCTTAAGAAGCGGGTGACGCAGCGAGAGGGACCGCGGATGATCAGGGCTGGGGGCACCGAAAGCGCGGCGGTGAGCAACGAGGCGGACAATGCGCAGGTCGAGCGCGAGGAAATCGCCTACCGCCGGGACCGCCTGCTCGCCGCCTTGACCCTGATCGCCGGTGCCGGCTTCGCCATCGCCTTGCCCTTCGCGCTTCGGGCAGGGGCTGAGTTCTTCCTGCCGGTGACAGCCGCCCTCGTAATCGCCATCGCGCTGGTGCCGGTGCTGGAATGGCTGGAGCGCCGCCGGATCCCCTCCGGCCTCGCCGCCCTGATCTGCGTCCTCCTCTTCATCACCGCCGCCAACGTCGCGATCGCGTCGATCGTGCTGCCGGCTGCCGACTGGGTGCGGATGATCCCGGAGAATATCGGCCGCATCAAGGGAACGCTGGCGCCGCTGCTGGAGGTCTATTCGGACCTTGAAAAGTTCATCAACAACATCGCGGAGGAGTTCGGCCCCGGCGCCGACGCGCCGCGCACGGTGGCGCTGGAGACGCCGAACTCGGCGCTGGACATCATCGCCACCTCCGCGCCGTTCGCCGTGATCCAGATGTTCTTCGCGATCCTCGTGATCTTCTTCTTTCTCTCCGGCTGGACCCGGATGCGCAAGCGCACCATCACCACCCGCGCTAGCTTCGACGGGGCGATGACCACCGCCCGCGCGATCCAGCAGATGGTGGACGCGACCTCCACCTACCTCGGCACCATCACCATGGTGAATGTTGCAATGGGGTTGGTGGTCTCCCTCATCCTCTACTTCCTCGGCATGCAGACGCCCCTGATGTGGGGCGGCATTGTGGCTGTACTCAATTACATTCCCTATCTCGGTCCCATCGCCTCGGTACTGCTGCTCGCCTTCGGGGGACTGATTCAGTTTTCCGATCCGTGGATGGCTTTTGTGCCGGCCCTGAGTTTCGCCGCCATCCACGTGGTGGAAGCCAATGCTGTGACGCCGATGCTGGTCGGGCGGCGCTTGACGATCAATCCGCTGCTGATCCTAGTCGCCTTGAGCTTCTGGGCCTGGGTGTGGGGCACCACCGGCGCCCTCCTCGCCGTGCCGCTGCTGATCATCATGAAGACTGTGCTCGACGCCGCGGGCAAGCCCGACATCGCCGGCTTTTTGTTCGAGGAAGGAACGCTCACCGGCCATCATCATGAGGATGCAGCCGAGGAGACTCGTGTTTCTCCGCCAAAGGTTTGAAGGTCGGTTGACAGGGTGCGGAGCGTCCCTTAGTTCGCCGCTCCAACGCGGGTGTAGCTCAGTTGGTTAGAGCGCCGGCCTGTCACGCCGGAGGTCGCGGGTTCGAGCCCCGTCACTCGCGCCATTTCTCTGAAATGTATGTGCAAATCGCCCCTCCCGGGGCCGCGGAAACGCGCGTCAGATTGCGCGGAAGCTGCCGGTCTCGATCCAGCGCAGCAGCGGCTTCAGGGGCAGGATCCAGATGATCCCCGCCACGGCGAAATAGACCACGAAGACCGGCCAGGGCAGCCCGGCCATCAGGTCCGCGCCGATGGCGACCAGCACCGCCCATACGGCGATCAGCAGCAGGATCAGGAACGCGCCGAACGGTTTGCGCCAGCTCGGCTTGGGTTCGTCTATTTGCATATCATCCATTCCGCAGGCGTGGCAATGGCGTCGAGGGGCACGTCCCAAGGGTCGGGCTCGAGCCGCTCGTCGATGATCTGATGTTCCCAGGCAAGGCCGACAGTGAAGACGCGGCCGCTTTCGCGCAGGTGGGAGAGGGCGCGGACGTAATGGCCCTTGCCGTGGCCGATGCGGCTGCCGTGCCGGTCGGCGGCGACCAGCGGCACCAGCACCGTGTCCGGCGCCAGCGCTTCGGCATTGGCAGGCGGTTGAAGCACGCCCCAGGGGCTGGGCTCGGTCGCCGGCGCTTCGCGAAAGATCATGGTCGAATCGCGGTGCAGGAACCAGGGCAGTGCACCGCGCTGCCCGGGGCCGAGCGCTTCGAGGATGGGGTAGGGGCTCACTTCATCCTTGAGCGGATGGTAAGCGGCGACGATCTTGGCACCAATGAGGTGCGGAAGCACGATGCGGGCGAGCTTCGCCTCCAGCTCGGCGCGCAGCTCCGGGAGCAGCGAACGCGCGAAGGCCTTGCGCTCGGCAAGCGCGGCGGCGCGGATCGCGCTCTTGGGGAAAGTGGGTGACGGGACCGCCATGGCCGTTTGCCGGAATATCCTCTGACGCCTGAACGTCAGGTGGGGACCATGTGATCCAGACCAGGGTCCGGGCAGGGACAGCCCCCGAGGATGTCATTATCGCCTCAGGGATGTTCAAGAGCTCGTACCGGGCAGTACCCGTCACGCACCTATCTAGGGATTCGGCGCGCCGCTCTCAAGCCTGTCCGCGAGGCTTTCGACCCGTTCCGCCAGGCGCTCCAGCGCATCGGCAACCGCCGGCTCGGGTTCGGCGGCTTCCGTCGGCGCCGCACCGGCTGCGGCTGCGCGCTTTTCCATCAGCTCGTCGGCAAGCAGCAGCGAGGCGAACAGCAGCTGGCGATTCTCGCTGAGATTGCCGAGCGCCGCCGCCGCGTCCTGCGCCTTGCGGTCGATGATCGCGCCAACGTCGCGCAGATGGGGCTCTTCGCCGTCGCGGCACGCGATCGTGTAGCGGCGTCCGGCGATCTCGATGTCTACGCTCGCCATCAGCCGGCGCTTTCCAGCAGGCGGTCGAGCTGCGCGATGGCGCTTTCCACCTTGCCGCGCAGGGTGTCATGCGCCTCGCGAAGGCCGGCATCAGGTTCGGCGGAGGGCTGAGCCCCCCTTCGGCCGGCGGCAGCTTCGGCGCGGGCAATGGCTCTTTCGATCCGGCCGAGCGCGTCGCTTAGTCTCTCTTGCCCCATGGCCATCCGTTATCACGGTTCGGCTCACGTTGGAAAGCGGGACGCGCGGCGGCGGGCGCGGTGTTGACGCAAGCGCCCCCGCCTATAAAGGAGCGGGCGAGCGGGGCCCGTTTCCACCGGAGTCTCTTCCCGCCGCCCCATTTGGGGCACTCCGATCAGGGAGCCTGCATGGCCGCCGAACCGAGATTGCTCGCCAATGCGATCCGCGCCCTTGCGATGGACGCGGTTCAGGCCGCCAATTCCGGCCACCCCGGAATGCCGATGGGCATGGCCGACGTGGCGACGATCCTGTTCACCGACTATTTGAAGCACGATCCAAGGGACCCCGCCTGGCACGACCGAGACCGGTTCGTGCTGTCCGCCGGCCACGGATCGATGCTGATCTACGCGCTTCTTCACCTCAGCGGCTACGAAAAGCCAACCATGGAGGACATCGCCAACTTCCGGCAGATGAACTCGCCCTGCGCCGGCCACCCCGAGAATTTCATGCTCCCGGGCGTCGAAGCGACCACTGGCCCGCTCGGCCAGGGCTTTGGCATGGCAGTCGGCATGGCAGTCGCTGAGCGGCACCTCAACGCGCAGTTCGGCGACAATCTGGTCGACCACCGCACCTGGGTGATTGCTGGCGACGGTTGCCTGATGGAAGGCATCAACCATGAAGCGGCAGGCCTTGCCGGCCACCTCGGCCTCGGCCGCCTCAACGTCTTCTGGGACGACAACCGGATCACCATCGACGGCGCGACGGACCTTTCGACTTCCGAGGACATTCCCGCCCGCTACGCCGCCTACGGCTGGCACGTCGCGCAATGCGACGGGCATGACGCTGCCGACATCCGCCGCGCCATCGACGAAGCGATCGCCGATCCGCGTCCGTCGCTGATCGCCTGCCGCACCATCATTGGCTGGGGCGCGCCCAACAAGCAGGGCACCTCGGCCACCCACGGTGCCGCTTTGGGCGACGAGGAAGTGGCGGCGGCGCGCAAGCAGCTCGTCTGGGATAGCGAGCCATTCGACATCCCCGACGAGATCATGACCGCCTGGCGGGAAGCGGGCCGCCGCAGCGAAAGCGAACACGCCACCTGGCGCGAGCGCCTTAGCGCAAGCCCCGAGGGCCAAGAGCTCATCCGCCGCATGGAAGGACGGCTCCCCGAGGGCTTTGGCATCGGCGGCTGGTTCGACAGCCTCGCCGCCAACCCGCAAAAGCTCGCCACCCGCAAGGCGTCCGAGCTTGCGCTTGAGGCGATCAACAGCGCGTTGGAGGACACGGTGGGTGGCTCGGCCGACCTCACCGGCTCCAACAACACCAAGACCAAGAACCAGAAGCCGCTCACCCGCGAGGATTATTCCGGCCGCTACATTTATTACGGCATCCGCGAGTTCGGCATGTCGGCGGCAATGAACGGCATGGCGCTGCACGGCGGCGTCATCCCCTATGGCGGCACCTTCCTGGTCTTTTCCGATTACGCCCGCCCGGCCATTCGCTTGGCCGCCCTTCAGCAGATCCGCGTTGTCTACGTGATGACGCACGATTCGATCGGCCTCGGCGAGGACGGCCCCACCCACCAGCCGGTGGAGCACCTCACCAGCCTTCGCCTGATCCCGAACCTCGCCGTGTTCCGCCCCGCCGACGTGGTGGAAACCGCCGAAGCCTGGATGCTTGCGCTGGAGCGCACCGACGGGCCGTCGCTGCTCGCGCTCAGCCGCCAGAACCTGCCGCAGGTGCGGCTGGAGCGGAGTGAGAACCTCTCCGCCCGCGGCGCCTATCGCCTGCGCGCTGCCACCGCCGCGCGCCGGGTCGTGCTGGTCGGCACCGGCTCGGAGGTGGAGCTGGCCCTTGCCGTCGCCGATGCGCTGGAAGGGCAGGGGATCGGCGCCGACGTCGTCTCCATGCCCTGCTGGTCGCTGTTCGACGAGCAGGACGAAGCCTATCGCGCCGACCTCCTTCCGGCCGACACGCTGCGCGTGTCGATTGAGGCGGGGACCACGCTTGGCTGGGAGCGCTATACGGGCTCCAAGGGCCTCAACATCGGCCTCGACCGGTTCGGTGCCTCCGCGCCCGCCGAAGACCTTTTCCGCCGCTTCGGTTTCACCGCCGAAGCGATCGTGCCGCGGATCCTCGCGGCGCTCAAATCCTAAGGGAGTATAAGAACATGGCGACGAGAGTTGCAATCAACGGTTTCGGGCGCATCGGCCGCCTGGTGGCGCGCGCGATCCTGGAGAAAGCCGACAGCGGCCTTGAGCTGGTCGCGATCAACGACCTTGCCGACGCCAAGTCGAATGCGCTCCTCTTCAAGCGGGACTCCGTGCATGGCGCCTATCCGGGCGAGGTTCATGCCGACGGCAACGACCTGATCATTGACGGCAAGCGCATCCGCGTCACCGCCGAGCGGGATCCGGCCAAGCTTCCCCACGGCGATGCCGGCGTCGACATCGCGCTGGAATGCACCGGCTTCTTCGCCGACCGCGAGAAAGCCGGCGCACACCTCACCGCCGGCGCCAAGCGCGTGCTGATCTCCGCGCCCGCCAAGGGGGTGGATCTGACGGTGGTCTACGGCGTCAACCACGAGAAATTGGAAGCCGGCCACACCATCGTCTCCAACGCGTCCTGCACCACCAACTGCCTGGCGCCGGTCGCCAAGGTGCTCAACGACACGATCGGCATCGAGCGCGGCCTGATGACCACGGTGCACAGCTACACCAACGACCAGAAGATCCTCGACCAGATCCACCCGGACATGCGCCGCGCCCGCGCCGCAGCAATGTCGATGATCCCCACCACCACCGGCGCCGCCCGCGCGGTGGGCGAAGTGATGCGGGAACTGAAGGGCAAGCTCGACGGCTCGGCGATCCGCGTGCCGACGCCGAACGTGTCGATCGTTGACCTGACCTTCACCCCCGGCCGCGAAACCAGCCTCGAGGAAGTGAACGGCGCCCTCCGCGCCGCGTCCGAGAGCGGCCCGCTCAAGGGCATTTTAGCCTACAGCGAGGAGCCGCTGGTTTCGATCGACTACAACCACAATCCGGCAAGCTCGACGGTTGACAGCCTTGAGACGGCGGTCCTGGAAGGCCGTCTTGTGCGCGTGCTGAGCTGGTACGACAACGAATGGGGCTTCTCCAACCGCATGGTGGACACCGCCAGCGCCATGGCGCGGCTGATCTGAGCCGGGGAGGGTGCTGCCGCCTGTTGGTGCAGCACCCCAACCTCGCGCCGGATGAACGGATCAGGATTGTAGCTTTGACCAAGACCTTCAAAACCCTCGACGATCTCGGCGACATCACCGGCAAGCGCGTGCTCGTCCGCGTCGATCTGAACGTGCCGATGGAAGACGGCGCCGTCACCGACGACACTCGCATGCTCGCGACGCTTCCGACGGTGACCGAGCTTGCCGACAAGGGCGCGATCGTTCTCCTCCTTTCGCACTTCGGACGGCCCAAATTCCCCGGCCCGGACTACTCGCTGGCGCGGGTGACCCGCGCCTACGAAAGCGTGCTCGGGCGCGGGGTGCGGTTCGTGGATTGGGAAGTGGCGGCCGAGAATATCGCCATGCTCCGCCCGGGCGACGTCGCGATCCTTGAAAATACCCGCTTCTTCGGCGGCGAGGAGAAGAACGATCCTGCGGTGGTCGACCGCTTCGCAACCTATGGCGACATTTACGTCAACGACGCATTCTCGGCGGCGCACCGGGCGCATGCCTCAACGGAAGGGCTGGCGCACCGTCTGCCGGCCTATGCGGGACGCGCGATGGAGGCAGAGCTGGTCGCGCTTCAGAAGGCGCTCGGCGAGCCGGAGCGGCCGGTCGCGGCAGTGGTCGGCGGCGCCAAGGTCTCGTCCAAGCTTGAGGTTCTTCGCCACCTAGTCACCAAGGTCGATCACCTGATCATCGGCGGCGGCATGGCCAACACCTTCCTTGCCGCCCGCGGTGTCGATGTTGGAAAGTCGCTATGCGAGCACGATCTCACCGGCACCGCCAACGAGATCCTCGACGCAGCGGAGCGGGCGAACTGCACGGTGCATCTGCCGTACGACGTGGTGGTCTCCAAGGAGTTCGCGGCGAACCCGCCGAGCCTGCGCACCTGCAATGTTCACGAAGTTGCCGCGGACGAGATGATCCTCGACGTCGGCCCCGCCGCGGTCGAGGCTTTGGGCGATGCGATCAAGACCTGCCGCACCCTCGTCTGGAACGGTCCGCTCGGCGCCTTCGAGACGCCACCCTTCGACGCGGCGACGGTGGCGCTGGCGAGGATCGCGGCGGCGCTCACCCAGAGCGGCGAACTGGTCTCGGTCGCCGGCGGCGGCGACACGGTGGCGGCATTGAACCATGCCGGCGTCGCCGACGATTTCAGCTTCGTCTCGACCGCCGGCGGCGCCTTCCTGGAATGGATGGAAGGCAAGGAATTGCCTGGCGTCGCCGCGCTTCAAAACTCTCAGCAATAGG
>DASVUO010000144.1:0-18938 GCA_036386995.1 Allosphingosinicella sp.
GTATTCGTCCGGCCAAGGGCTTCCTGCTCTACGGGCCGCCCGGCACCGGCAAGACGCTGCTCGCTAAGGCCACGGCGCGCGAAGCGGAGGCGAACTTCATCGCCACCAAATCGTCCGACCTCCTGTCGAAATGGTATGGCGAGAGCGAGCAGCAGATCGCCCGCCTGTTCGCCCGCGCTCGCCAGGTGGCGCCGACCGTCATCTTCATCGACGAGCTCGACAGCCTGGTGCCCGCGCGCGGCGGCGGGCTTGGTGAGCCGCAGGTGACCGAGCGGGTGGTGAACACCATTCTCGCCGAAATGGACGGGCTGGAGGAGCTTGGTTCGGTGGTGGTAATCGGCGCGACCAACCGGCCGAACTTGATCGACCCGGCGCTGCTCCGGCCGGGCCGGTTCGACGAGCTGATCTACGTCTCCGTACCGGACCAGGAGGGGCGCAAGCACATCCTCGGCATCCACACCGGCGGGATGCCATTGGCGGAGGATGTCGATCTCGGCAGCCTTGCGGCGCGCACGGAGCGGTTCACCGGCGCGGATTTGGAGGACCTCGTCCGTCGCGCCGGCCTGTTCGCTTTGCGCTCATCGCTGGAGGCCACTCAGGTGACGATGGAGAATTTCGAGCGTGCGCTGGAAGAGACCCGCGCTTCCGTGACGCCCGAAATGGAAAAGGAATATGAGAAGATCCAGCAGAGCCTGAAGCAGGACGCGATGAGCGCCGGCGCGGGCGGGATCGGCTTCATTTCGCCCGGCATGCTGACGCCGCGGGGGCCGAAGGGCACCGACTGAGGCGGCTTACGGCCTGAAGCGGAAGCGGACCCACAGCGCCAGGCCGAGCATCAAAGCGGCGGTGAGCAGAAAGGGAAGCGGCAGCGACACGCCGTAGAGCGCGACGCCGAGCGCCGGCGCGGCGATGAAGGCGACGCCGTTGACGCTGGTCACCATGCCGGCGACGACATTCTGCTCGGCCGGGCTGACGGCAAGGCTCGCGCCGCTGGTGAAGCCGGGGCGGAAGAAGCCGAAGCCCAAGGAGGCGAGCGCGAAGCCCAGGGTGATGCCGTAGAGGCCAGTGGAGAGGCCGGTGACGGCGCTGCCCGCCGCGGAGAGAAGCGCGCCCCAGAGCACGAGATGGCGCGGGTTGAGGCCGAGGTGCGGGATCAGGCCCCATTGGGCGAGCAGGGTCGCGGCGGCGCCGGCCATCAGCACGATGGCGATCATGTGCTGCGCATCGTCAAGCGGCAGGCCGAGCCGGTCAATGACCAGGAAGCCGATCACGCCCAGAAGCGCGGCATGCCCGTGGCCGCCGACCATGCCGATCATGTGCCAGGTGAAGACGCGCGGATCGCGCCAGCGCAAGGGCTCGGGCCGTTCGCCATCCTCGTCCACCCCGCCGCCGCCGCTCGAGGCGCCGATCGAGGGATAGCTTGCGATCTGACCCCGGGCCGAGGATTTGGGTGTGTCGTCAGGCAGGCGCGTGACCACCGCGGCGAGTACCGCCATGCCGATCAGCGCGAAGACGATCAGGGGGCCGGACAGGCCGAGCGGCGGGAAAATGAACAAGGGCGCGATGGCCGGGCCGATGATCGTGCCGAGGCCGAAGGAGGAGGCGATGGCGGAGAGGTAGGCGGTACGCTGCTCGCCGTCGGTGCGGGCGGCGATATAGGCTTGCACGGCAGGCGGGGAGGCGGAGCCGAAGGTGCCGTAGACCGCGCGCCCGAAGATGAAGATCACAAACACGGCGGTGCCGGTGAGGAGGCCCGCGAGCCCTGCCGCAAGCACGCCGCCGCAGATCAGCATGGAGACGATGAAGCCGTAGAGGCCGAGGCGCATCAGCGCCCGGCGGCCGCGCTGGTCGGCTTTTTTCGCCCAATGCGGCGCGGTGAACACCCAAACCACGGCGGATAGGCTGAAGGCGACCGCCACCCACAGATCCGGAATTCGCAGCTGTCGGCCGATCGACGGCATCAGCGACTGCATCGCGGTGTTGCCCGCCGCCGCCACAAGCATCACGGCGAAGAGCAGTGCGAATCGGCCTTTCCTGAGCTGCGCGGCGCCTGCCATTTTCTGAAGGTCCCGGAATTGCTGCGGCCCGTCCCGTTCCCGGCCAAAATTGCCGCGGGATGCGGGCCGCCCTTGCCATCGCGGCGTTGATTTGCCAACGAACCTTCTACTTCAGGACTTTACGGAACCCCGCTCATGACACTTTCCGGCGAACAGGTGCAGAAGACGCGCGCCTATGCGCGCCGCGCGGGCGGGCATCCGCTGTGGCTGTTCCTTAAGGGATTCATCAAGCACCCGGTAATGGTCGGCTCGGTGATCCCCTCGTCCAAGATCCTGATCGACAAGATGCTCGCGCCTGTGGACTGGGCCAATTGCAAGCTGTTCGTCGAGTACGGCCCGGGCGTCGGCACCTTCACCCAGCACATCCTCGACCGGATGCCGGCGGACGGCGTGCTGCTGACGCTGGATACGAACCCGGACTTCACGGACTATCTCAACGGCAAGATCCGCGACTCGCGGCTTCGTGCGGTAACCGCGTCGGCGGCGGACGTGCGCGACATCATGGAAGGCTTCGGCTTCGACCATGCCGATTACGTGCTGTCGGGCCTGCCTTTTTCCACACTGCCGCCCGGCGTCGGCCCGGCGATCGCCAAGGCGACGGCGGATGCGCTTCGCCCCGGCGGCGCATTCCTGGTCTACCAATTCTCGCCCAAGGTGCTCGACTTCCTGAGCCCGAACTTCGAGCGGATCGACCGCGGCATGGAATGGATCAACGTGCCGCCGGCCCAGCTCTTCTGGTGCTGGAAGGACTGACGGCGCTCGTCTCCCGCCTCAGCGCGGGAAGTTCAGCCGCCGCGAAATGCGGTAATCGGCGACTGCCACCAGGAAATAGCTGAATGCCCAGCGCAGGCGGTTGAGCGGCGTGCGGTCCTTGCCGTGGCTTTCCGGCGTGATCGCCGTGCTTTGCGCCACTTCGCCATCCACGTAGCGGCGCATTGCCGCGGCAAAGGCGGCATCCTCCACCCGAAGCATCATTTCCAGGTTCAGGAACAGGCTGCGCATGTCGAAATTGGCGGAGCCGATGTGGACGACGTCGTCGACCACGAAAAGCTTGGTGTGGAGCTTGGTGGGCCGGTACTCGAAAATCGTCACTTTGCGCTTCAACAGCCACCAATAGGTGTTGCGGGCGGCGTTGACCGTCGCGGTGTTGTCGGAGCGGGCGGCGGTGACGACCCGCGCTTCCCCGCCCCGTCGCGCCACCCGGGCGATACGGCGGAGCATGCCGACCCCCGGCGCGAAGTATGCGGCGATGATGTCGAGGCGCTTGGCCTGGAGCATGTCGCGCCGGACGGCACGGGCCCAGGGGCTGAGCCGCCGGGTGGGCCCGCCGAACAGCCAGTCGAGCGGGCCTTCGGTGACGCTGTGCTTCTGGAGCACACGGCGAATTTCGCGAATCCTGCCTTTCGGCTTCTGCGTCCAGGCGAAGAGCTCGTCGAAGTAGCCGACCAGGCAGCCGACACGCTCGCCCTCCACCGCCAAACCGATGTCGCGCCAGGCGCCGCTCTCCACCGTCCCGAAATACTCGTCGGAGATGTTGAAGCCGCCGATCATAACCCGTGTGCCGTCGGCCAAAGCAAGCTTCTGGTGGTTGCGGAGGAGATAGCGCCGGCCCCAGCGCGGGCTGAAGATGCAGAAGGCGACTCGGCTCTCGGTCAGCGGCTTGAAGAAGTCGAGATTGGCGGTGGAGCCGAAGCCGTCGACCAGCAGCCAGACCTTTACCCCGCGATTTGCGGCGGCGATCAGCGCATCCCGCACCCGCGTGCCCGACGCGTCGTCGAGGAACATGTAATATAAAAAGCGCAGACTCTCCTGCGCCTCGTCGATCAGGCGGATAAGGGCGTCGAGCCGCTCCGGCCCGTCGGGGAGCAACGTCAGCCGGTGGCCTGCCACCACCTCGCTCACCGTGCCGTATGTGGGTGCCGCATCGCCCATGCAGCGGGTCATGCGGGGTGCCGCCGGGGAGGGCAAGTCCTTTGCCGAACATTGACATTCCCGCCGGCAAGCCCTAGCTCCCGCCCCTTCCCAACAGCCCAAAAAAGACCGGAGCTGCTTCATGGCGCGCGTTACCGTCGAAGATTGCGTCGACAAGATCCCGAACCGTTTCGACCTCGTGTTGCTCGCGGCCCAGCGTGCGCGCCAGATTTCCGGCGGCGCCGACCTCACCATCGATCGCGACCGCGACAAGAACCCGGTCGTCGCGCTTCGCGAAATCGCCGAAGAAACCGTGCGTCCGAAAATCCTTCAGGAAGCCTTGGTCGGCAACCTTCAGCGCGTCCAGATCGACGACGACGAGGCTCCGGACGAAGTCGGCTCGCTGTCGCAGTCGGCCGAGGCGCTTCGCCTCACCGCCGCTGCCCCGCCGCGCAACAACAATAGCGGCGGCGATTACGAATAAGCCGAAAGGCTAGGCTGCGCCTTCGGCGGGGACGTCGTTTGAGACGATCTCCCCGCTGTCGAGCCATTCCAGCTCGCCAAGCTTGAGCGCCCGCCCATCGGCGGAGCGGACGGCCATCTGCGCCACCGGCCGCCGGGTCTGGCGATCGACCAGCACCGGGTTGCTCGGCACGCCCGAGACCCAGCGTTCGCCCCATTGGCGAAGCGCGATCAGCACCGGCAGCAATTCCTTGCCCTTCTCCGTCAGCCGGTAGGCGACCCGGCGGCGGTCCGACGCGTCCGGCTCGCGGGCAAGGATGCCGTGCTCCACTAGCCGGGCGAGGCGGTTGGAGAGGATGTTGCGGGCGATACCCAGCGTCGACTGATATTCCTCGAAATGGTGCAGGCCGTTGAACACGCCGCGCAGGATCAGAAACGACCAGCGTTCGCCCACCACTTCAAGCGCGGCTGCGATTCCGCACCCGGAAAACAGGTCCCTGATCTGCGCGCCTTGAGCCATCGGCTTTGAGATTAGGCCATTTTCCAGCTTTGTCACGCGCGGTCATGATAAGTGGGTCAGCCGCGGCTTTGCCGGCCGGTTGCGGGAACTCCCGCCGCTCCGGTGATCGCACCTGCGGTGCGGCGGACCAGCGACCGCATCTTTTCGCGCGCTTCGGGCGCAATGCCGATCAACGTGCGACGCGCGTCGGCGGGGTCGGCGGTTCGGGACACCAGCCGGCTTTGTTCGAGCTGTTCGAGCCAGCGAAGCGCCGTTGTCTGGGGAACGCCTGCCGCGGCGCAGAGACGCGACACGGATAGCGCGTCGCCTTTTTCCGCCGCCGCGAACAACGCGAGCAGCATGTCCCAGGCTGGATCGGCGAACAATTGAGTACCGAACAATTCGCCGCGATGACGGCGCGCCTGGAGCAGGGACAAGGCGATCGCGCCGGCCTCCGGCGGACTTGTTGCGTCCACCCGCGCGGCAACCGAGTCGAGCGTTTCCCGCATCGCCTCCACGTCGCGGGCGAGTGCGTCCAGGCGGCGCTGAATGGGGAGGGTGGTCATGGCTTCATCCGATCAAAAATCTGTCCAAAGGGTAAGAGCTGGGCCTGAGGCGGGCCCCGCTCTGCCGGCGAGGCGGAAGCGCCAGTCGGCGGAAAGGCTGGCGTGGAGTGCAGGCACGTGGAGGCGGACGCTTGGGCCGGCGTCGATGCGGGCAAGCTTCGGTTGGGCGGCGGCCCAGGCGGCAGGGCCGACGCTCAGCGCGCCGGTTACCTTGTGAGAGACGCGGAGGGATGCTTCGGCGAAGATATCACGCGAGCGGGTGCCGACGGCGCCGGTTTGGCCGTAGGCATCGAGCCTGAAACCGGCGGGGAGCCGCGCGTCCGACACGCCGCCATGCAAGGTGAGGGCGAAGGCGTTGCGCCCGCCGGCTCCGATCGCCTGCCGCCGCTCGGCCAGCAGGCGCAGCGGAAGCGTGCGGACCGGCTGCCATTCGGCGCCGATCGCAAGTTCGGCGCCGCCGGTGTCCCGCAGCGGCGACGCCAGTCGTGCGGACGCGACAACCGCCTTGTTGAGGCGGTAATGCACACGGAACCCTGCCTGGCTTCCACCGAGCGATCCTTGCGAAGCCAAAGCCGGAGCTCCCCCGCCGCGCGCAAACATCCAAGCGGAAGCCGACCAGCGTGACGGTACGGACAGTGGTGCCGTCTCCTCCGCGCGAGGAAGCAGAACATCGGCATTGCGCCCACGCCACGGCGTCAGCGCCGGCGATGCCGTCCGAGCGGGAGCGCTGGCTGGAAGCCTCGCTTGGCTCGCGAAGGAGATTGGGAACGTAGCGGCGGGTGCCGCGAGTGCGGCGACGTGCTGCTCTTTGCGTGAGGCAGCCCGGGCAGCGGTCCGAACGGCCAAGCTCGATCCTTGAGCGCCGCCATCTCGCACGGCCGCAGTGTGAGCATCCGGCAGCCGCGTTGGAATTGAGAGGGAAGATGCGCCCGCAGCGGCGTGCAGGCGCGAGTCAGGTGCCGCCGCCACGTCTGCGCTCGCGGCTTTGGCCGCTGGCGTCGCCGGGATGAGCATCGCAGCGCGCAGGCAGACCCAGCTGCCGATTGCCGCGACCAGGAAGCGGATCGGCGGCGTCATTGCGCACTGGCCGGGGCGGGAAAGACGTGGTCGGTCTTGCCCCAAACCAAGTGGCCGCGGCGCATCCGCCAGTAGCGGGCAAGCGCGGAGCCTGCCGCCAACACCGCGATAAAGTTGCCGACTGCGGCGCGAGGGATCGCCCGCACACCTTCGCGCCACCCGTAGACTTGGGCGGTGAAGGCGGCGCGGACCATCAAGCGCCAGGCGAGGATGCAGAGGTTTGCAAAAGCCAGTGTGTTGAGAAGCGGGGGAAAGGACGGCGGCGTGGAGCCAAGCGCTAGGCGCGTGGACGTGACCAGCGCCCAGAGCGGCATCGACAGGTAGGCGGAAAGTAGGAAGGTGGCGGCAAGCAGCGACTGGCGGTCACGCAGCCGCATCCACCGCTCTGCGAGGGCACCATGCCAGCCGAGACGATCCCAGCCGGCAAGCGCTATTCCAGTAATCCAGCGCGCCTTCTGGCGAATGGCGGACTTAACGGTGCCGGGGAAGTATTCCCGGGTGACCACAAGCCTTCCGTCCCGCCCGGTTATCCGCATGAAGGTAGCCCGGCCACCGATCTGCGCGACCTTGAGGCCAAGCTCATAATCCTCGGTGAGGCTCGCGGCGTCGAACGGCAGGCCGCCGGCTGTGGCAGCGATGCTGCCGAGCATCTCGCGTGAAAAGGCGCAGCCGACGCCGGCGGAGGGCAGGCCCGCGCCGAGCCATAGGCGAACCGGCAATTCCTTGCCGTGGGCCTGGGCGAACTCGTCGGCATAATGGCCGCCGATCCAGCGCGATCGGGGGTGGATGAGCGGCTCGACCGGAAGCTGAACAAGGTCCCAATGCTCGGTCGCGCTTGCGAACACCGTCAGTTCGTCCGGGGAGACGAGGTCCTCGGCATCATGGAGGATAACGCCCTTGAAGCGGCTTCCGCTTGCAAGCTCGTCGGCAAGAAGAGCATCCCACAGGCGGTTGAGGCAATCGGCCTTTGTGGTTGGGCCGGGGGCGCTGCCGATCACCACCCGAAGGCGCGGGTCGTCCACCTCTCGCACGGCGGCGATCGTCCCGGGGTCATTCGGGTAGCAGCCGACGTAGATCCCGTAGTCGCCCGGGCCCCAGGATTGCAGCGCGTTGCGCAGCATGGCGCCGATGACGCCTGCTTCGTCCCAGGCGGGGATGAATACTGCGAGGGTGCCCGGCTGCTGCGGAGCGGGTAGGGACTCTACGCCGGGAAGAGGCGCTCGGCCGCGCCGCGCGTGCAAGGCGAGCCAGATCGCGTCGACGAGCAGATCGCCCGCGCCGAGGATCAAAAACCCCGCCGCGGCGAACAACGCCGCCTCGCGCACCACCACGTCGAGGCTCGTTAGAATGGGCCCACCCCAATCCATAACGACTCCGTATCGGTGAAAACATCATCCGTTACGGAGAGGCGTCTGACAAGGCCCGCGCCGTCGAGCGCTGGTACAATCCGTTATGGACTGATAAGGGAGGTCACAGAAGCAATATCAATCCGTTTCGGACAATTTTAGCTACTCTGGAACATGTTTCCGGTGCAGCTTCCCGCAATGAAGAAATTCGCCTTCGTCTTTGCCGCCGCGCTGCTCACCGCCGCGCCCTCCTCTTTCAACCCGTGCGGCAACGGTGCCGCGATGGCGCAGGGCGGCTGCTGCAAGGTCTGCCGCGCCGGGAAGGCGTGCGGCGACAGCTGCATCGCGGCGGAGAAGACCTGCCACAAGGGCAAAGGCTGCGCATGTGACGGCTAGGCCGGCGGGCCTCTGCCTGCTTGCCGGTGCCGCGTTCCTCCTCTCCGCCTGCCAGGCGGCCGACGCGGGCGGGGCTGAAACGGAAGAAGCGACATCTGCCGACCGTGGCGGTGCTAAGGAAGGCCCCGGCTTCATCGAACAAGCGCAAGCGGCGCGGCCCGCGGGCGAAAGCTTCGCCTGCACGCCCACGAAGCTCTGGGACGGCGACGGGCCCATTCACTGCGCGGAAGGGCCGCGTATCCGCCTTTCCGGGATTGCGGCGAGGGAAACCGACGGCAGCTGCCGGCCCGGCCACCCCTGCCCCGACGCAAGCGCCGAAGCGGCGCGCGATGCCCTTGCCGGGCTGCTCGGCCAAACCACCGGCGTCGCGCCGCAGGGACATGTGCTGATCGAGGGGCCGACGCTCACCTGCCGATCGCTCGGCTCGGCGGGGGGCAAGCGCACCGCCGCCTGGTGCGTTTCACCCAAAACGGGCGATCTCAGCTGCGCGATGGTGGCGAGCGGCACCGTGGCGAAGTGGGACAAATACTGGCGCGGCCACGGCTGCGGCTGAGGAGCCCTCTACGTCATTGCCAGCGCAATCTTGCGAGGGCCGCTGAACGGCGCCCGGCCATGCGCGGCGAGGTGATTGTCGAGCACAACGATGTCGCCGCGCCGCCAGCGGTGGCCAATGGTGTGCGCCCGCAGTGTTTCGCGGATGTGGCTCAAGGCGGCGAGCGGAATGGCGCCGCCATCGCCGAAGGTGACGTTGAGGCGGAAATGCTCCTCGCTGCCGCACAGGGCCATCTGTTCGGCATAGGATGCGGGCCTGAGGGCGCTCGGGTGAAAACCGTCGGCTTGGTTGAACCATACCTCCTCGCCGCTTTCGGGGTGGCGGCGGGTGGCGGGAAGAGTCTGGCTGACGCGCATCACCCCATGCTCCCCCCATTCGACAGCGGCGCCGAGCGCGCGGGCCCGGGCCTCGGCGTCGGCCGGGTCTGCCGTTTCGAACGCGTCGGGCCAGCCATAGCCGCTGCCGGCGATCGGCGAGAGGTTGCGGATGTAGGTGAGGCGGCGGCTTCGGAAATCGTCCACCAGCGCCGGATCGAGGGCGGCGAGGATTTGGCGGCTGTCGGCCAGCGTGGTCTCTCCGCCCACCTCCGGTTCAACCAGGCAGAAGAAGAATAAACGGCGCGGTTGAACGGCGGCGTAGCTCAGCTCGTTGTGCAGCGAGAGCCACATGTCGGGCGGGTATTCGGTGGACGTGTAGAGCCCGCCGCCGCCGAGACCCTTTCGCGGCGAGGCACCGCCGGCATAGCCGAAGCGATCCGGGCTGCCGGAAAACGCGGTAACGGCGGCGGAGAAATCGTCGAGGCTGTGGATCCGCCAGCCGCGGAACAGCAACGCGCCGGCTTGAAGAAGCGCGTCCGAAAGCGCCCCGCGCTGCTCCTCTGCCAGGCGAAGCAGCGCGCAGGCGGAAGGGTCGTCGTCCGGCAGTATCGGAACGGGCAACGTGGCGGGGGCGAGGGCAGGCACGAGGGTCATTGCCGCTGGAACGCGCGCGCGGGGAGGGGTTTCCACGGCCATGCCCGCGCGGCTAAGCCGCCGCATGGCCAATTCGCAGTCCGGACAACCGCCCTTTTCGGCGCTCAGGCGCTTTTTGAGCGCCGAAGCGGCGGGCGGGATCCTGCTGATGGCCGCCGCCGCCGCGGCCCTGATCCTCGCCAACTCGCCCTGGGGTGACGCTTATCGCCACCTGCTCCACGCCGAAACCGGCCCCACGCTTTCGGACAAGCTGGGTCCGATGACGGTGCATCTGTGGATCAACGATGGATTGATGGCGATTTTCTTCCTGCTCGTCGGGCTGGAGATCAAGCGCGAGTTCGTCGACGGGCGGCTTTCCACCTGGGAGCGGCGGCGGCTGCCGGTGATCGCGGCAGCGGCGGGCATGGCGCTTCCAGCGGCCTTTTACCTGTTCCTCACGCGGGATGCGGATGGATTGGCGGCGGGTTGGGCGATCCCGGCGGCGACCGACATCGCCTTTGCAATCGGCGTGCTTGCGTTGCTCGGCTCGCGGGCGCCGACCAGCCTGAAGCTGTTCCTCACGACGGTCGCGATTGCCGACGATCTCGGCGCGGTGGCGATCATCGCGGTCGTCTACACGGCCAAGATCGACTTCGTTGCGTTAGGCTGCGCGGCGGCGATCCTGCTCGGCATGTGGGCGATGGGCCGACGGGGCGTGTTGCGGTTATGGCCGTACCTGATCGGCGCGGCGGCGCTCTGGTACGCGGTGCTGCTGTCCGGCGTCCACGCAACCGTGGCGGGCGTGCTCGCCGCATCGACGGTGCCTCTGATCCCCACGCCGGGCACGCCGGACGCCGAGCATTCGCCGCTTCACCGGCTGGAGCACGGCCTGGCGCCCTGGGTGGCGTTCCTGATCGTTCCAGTCTTCGGCTTCGCTAACGCCGGCGTGTCGCTGCGCGGCATCGGCCTCGACGCGCTGCTTGCGCCGCTGCCGCTCGGCATTGCGGCGGGGCTGTTCCTCGGCAAGCAGCTTGGCATCTTCGGCGCCGTCTGGTTGACGGTGAAGCTCGGCCTTGCGGGCAAGCTGCGCGGCGCGACCTGGCTCCAGATCTACGCCGTCTCCCTGCTGTGCGGCATCGGCTTCACCATGAGCCTGTTCATCGGCGCGCTCGCCTTTCCCGGCGATCCGGCGCGGGTGGAGGAGGCCAAGATCGGCGTTCTTGCCGGCTCCTTCCTCTCCGCAGTTGCCGGCTATCTGCTGCTTCGGCTTGCGCCCGCCGCCGCGGGGCATCAGGAAGAGGATGTGCGCCAGTCGGCGGAGATCGACGCGGACGGCGACGTGGCGGGGGTGGAGGAACGAAACGCATGAAGATGTGGGCCTGGGCGCTTGGCGCGTTGCTGATGCTTGCCGGATGCGCGCCCAACGGCGTCGGCGGCGACAGCCTGGACGAAATCGCCAAGGATTATGTCCAGATGCAGCTGGAGATCGGCGAGCGCGAGCCCGGTTACATCGATGCTTATTATGGGCCAGCCGAATGGCAGGCGGCGGCGAAAGCGGCGCCGCGCTCGCTCAGCGACCTCGCCAAGGCGGCGGACGCCTTGTCGGAGCGCACCCGAGGCATCAACGACGAGAATCTCGACCGCATGGCGCAGCGCCGCCGCGCCTTTCTGCTCGCCCAGCTCACGGCCGCGCAGACCCGCCTGCGCATGCTCGGCGGCGAGAAATTGAGCTTCGCCGACGAAGCGCAGGGCCTGTTCGCCGTCCGGCCGGAACTCAAGCCACTGTCCGACTACGATCCGGTGCTTGCCCGAATCGAGCGGCTCGTGCCGGGGCAGGGCGCCTTGTCCGAGCGCGTCGATGCCTTCCAGAACCGCTTCACCATCCCGAAGGAGCGATTGGAACCGGTTTTCCGCGCCGCAATCGCCGAGTGCAAGCGCCGCACGGCCGAGCATGTCGCGCTGCCCGCCGCCGAAAATTTCACGCTGGAGTTCGTCACCGGGAAAAGCTGGTCCGGCTACAATTGGTACAAGGGCAAGGCGACCAGCCTGATCCAGGTGAATACCGATCTGCCGATCCGCCTCAGCCGCGCGGTCGATCTCGGCTGCCACGAAGGTTATCCGGGCCACCACGTCTACAACATGCTTCTGGAGCAGGAGCTTGCAAGGAAGCGCGGCTGGGCCGAGTTCACCGTCTACCCGCTCTACTCACCGCAATCGCTGATCGCCGAAGGCTCGGCCAATTACGGAATCGAGCTCGCCTTCCCGGGGCCTGAGCGGCTGCGCTACGAAACGGAGGCGCTCTACCCGCTGGCAGGGCTCGATCCGTCCACCGCACCGCAATATCTCGCGCTCGGCGAGGCGCTTCAGGAACTGGCCGGCGCACGCTTCACCATTGCGCGCGATTACCTGGAGGGGCGGATCAGCAAGGAGCAAGCGGTGGAGCTGACCCGCCGCTATCAGCTCGTTTCCCGCGCCCGCGCCGAGCAGTCGATCGCCTTTACCGACCAGTATCGAAGCTACGTAATCAACTACGGTCTGGGTCAGGACATGGTCCGCGAATATGTGGAGGCCGCCGGCGAGGAGCCGGAGGCGCGTTGGGCGCGAATGGCGAAGATCCTCAGCGAACCGACCCTGCCCGAGGATCTGGCGGCGCGGTGATGCCGATTTTCTTCGATCCGCGCCAGCGCCTCCACGCGCCGGCGCAGGAGCTGCACAATGGCGGCTTCACCGCCTTTGCCGAGCATCCCGGGCGGGTGGACGCGATGCTTGCCGCGCTGGGGGCGACGGAGGCGCCGCGTGACTTCGGCGAGGCGCCCCTGCTGCGGGTGCATCCAGCCGAGTATCTGGAGTTCCTGAAGACCGCCTGGGCCGACTGGCGCGCGGCGGGGCGGGAGGGGGACACCATTCCCTATGTGTGGCCGGTGGTCGGCCGCCGTCCGCTCGACCTCAGCCGGATCGACGCCCGGCTAGGCCGCTTCAGCTACGACGCCTCGACGCCGATCGCGGAGCATACGTGGGAGGCGACCTATTGGTCCGCCCAGGCCGCGCTCGCCGCGACGCAGGCGGTGCTGGACGGGGAACGCAGCGCCTTCGCCCTCTGCCGCCCGCCCGGCCACCATGCCGGCGCGGATTATATGGGCGGCTATTGCTACGTGAACGCGATGGCGGTGGCCGCGCAGTTCGCCTCCGATGCGGGGCGGCGGGTGGCGATCCTCGACATCGACTACCACCACGGCAACGGCACGCAGGATATCTTCCTGGGACGTGGCGACGTCTTCTTCGCCTCGATTCACGCCGATCCGAAGATGGACTACCCCTTCTACTGGGGACACGCCGACGAGACCGGCACCGGCGAAGGCGAAGGCGCAACCGTCAACCTCCCGCTGCCGCGCGGCACGACAATGGACGGCTTCTCCGCCGCCCTTGAAACCGCGCTGGAGCGGATCGCCGCCTGGGGCGCGGACACATTGCTCTGCTCCTTCGGCGCCGACACCTATGCGGGCGACCCAATCAGCTTCTTCGCCATCCAAACGGAGGACTATCCGAAGATCGCCCGCCGCATCGCGCGGCTCGGCCTACCGACCGCGATTGTCATGGAAGGCGGCTATGCGGTCGATGCGTTGGGACAGAATGTCGCGGGGTTCCTGAGCGGCTTCGATTGACGCTTACCCGGCGGCGTGACAGCGTTTCGCCATGTCCACCTCGCTTCTCCTCGCGCTTCTGCTCGCTTCCCCCGATTCCGTTACCGCCGAGCGCGCGCGTGCGGCCAATGAAGCGCTTCTCACCGGGGATCCGGCGGCGCTTGCCGGGCGGATGACGCCGCAGATGCTTGGCGCGATCGGGGGGCCGCAGGGGGTGGCACGGTTTGCGGCCGATGTGCGGGCGGCGATCGGGGCTGAGGTGGAGGTGCTTGGGGAGGAGGCGTTTCCTGCCGAGGGGAGTGTCGCTTATTACCGGGAGAGCCGGTTCGAGCGGGCGCCGAAGGTGACGGTGAACTGGGTGTTCACTTCCGACGGGCGGATCAGCGGCGCCTATGTGGGGCCGAGCCCGGTGGCCGCAGATACGCCGCACCTCGATTACCGGACGAAGACGCTGCTGCGGCTGCCGTTCGGAAGGCCGGCGGGCGGGGGCGGTTGGTATGTGAGCTGGGGCGGTCGCGACGCGATCCACAATTACCATGTCATCGCCGCCGACCAGCGCTTCGCCAGCGACTTCCTGCTGTATCGCGGCGGCGCTTCGTTCAAGGCGGGCGGGACGCGCAACGAGGATCATTACTGCTGGAACCAGCCGGTGCTCGCGCCCGCGGCGGGGCGGATCGTCTCCGCGGTGGGCGACGTGCCGGACAATGTCGCGCCCGGGAAGAAGACGCCGGGGGTGACGCCGCCGGGCAACCATGTCGTCATCGATCACGGCGGCGGCGAGCGGTCGCTGCTTGCCCATTTCCGGCAGGGGACGCTGAAGGTAAAGGTCGGGCAGAAGGTGGTGGCCGGGCAGCTGCTCGGCCTCTGCGGCAACAGCGGCAACTCGAGCCAGCCGCATGTTCACTACCACCTGCAGACGGGGAAGGCGTTCGGCGAGGGGCTTGGGCTGCCCGCCTTTTTCAATGCTTATGAAGCGGACGCGGTACCTGTGACGCGCGGCGAACCGCAGCGCGGGCAAGTTGTGGTGCCGGCGAAGTAAGCGCGGATCCCAACCCCGTTCGTCCCGAGCGTAGTCGAGGGGCCCTTGGCACCGACTCCTCGACTGCGCCCCTCGACTACGCTCGGGACGAACGAGGTTGGTTGCTGCCCAATTACCGCCCCGAAGTACCACTTCGGGGCGAGCGGCTATAGCTTTTCGGTCAGCTCGGGGATCAGCTTGAAGAGGTCGCCGACCAGGCCGAGGTCGGCGACCTGGAAGATCGGGGCGTCCTCGTCCTTGTTGATCGCGACGATGATTTTGGAATCTTTCATGCCCGCGAGGTGCTGGATGGCCCCCGAGATGCCGATGGCGATGTAAAGCTCCGGCGCGACGATCTTGCCGGTCTGGCCGACCTGGTAATCGTTGGGCGCGTAACCGGCATCGACGGCGGCGCGCGATGCGCCGACGGCGGCGCCGAGCTTGTCGGCGAGCGGATCGATATATTGGTGGAAGGCGTCGCCCGAGCCGAGCGCCCGCCCGCCCGAGACGATGATCTTGGCGCTGGTCAGCTCCGGACGCTCGGACGCGGCGATTTCCGCGCCGACGAAGCTGGAGAGACCGGCATCGCCCGCGCCGCCGACCGCTTCGATCGTGCCGGAGCCGCCTTCGGCCGCGGCCTTTTCGAACGCGGTGCCGCGGACGGTGAGGACCTTCTTGGCGTCGGAGGTGCGCACGGTGGCGATGGCGTTGCCGGCATAGATCGGGCGAACGAATGTGTCGTCGCCCTCGATGCCCACCACGTCGGAAATCTGCATCACGTCGAGCAAGGCGGCGACGCGCGGCGCGACATTCTTGCCGGTGGTGGTGGCGGGCGCGACGAATGCGTCGTGGTGCCCCATCAGCTCGGCGGCCAGCGGCGCAACGTTCTCGGCGAGCTGGTTGGCGAAGGCGGAATTATCGGCGACGTGGACCTTGCCGACGCCGGCGATTTTCGCCGCCGCTTCGGCGACCGCGCCAACATTCTCGCCAGCGACGAGCAGGTGCACTTCGCCCAGCTTGGAGGCCGCAGCGACGGCGGAAAGGGTGGCGTCCTTCAAGGCGCCGTTTTCGTGTTCAACGAGTACGAGGGTCTTCATCCGATCACTCCCGTAATGCGGAGGCGGTCGATCAGTTCATCGACCGAGTTCACCTTGACGCCGGCTTCGCGCTTGGACGGTTCGCGCACCGAAAGCACCGTGTGGCGCGGAGTCATGTCGACGCCGTAATCCGCCGGCGTCTTTTGCGCGAGCGGCTTGGATTTCGCCTTCATGATATTCGGCAGCGACGCGTAGCGCGGCTCGTTCAAACGAAGGTCGGTGGTGACGATCGCCGGCAGCTTGAGCCGCAGCGTCTCGAGGCCGCCATCTACTTCGCGGGTGACGTCTACGCTTTCGCCGGAGACTTCGACCTTGGAAGCGAAGGTGCCCTGCGCCCAGCCGAGCAAGGCGGCGAGCATCTGGCCAGTCTGGTTGGCGTCGTCGTCGATCGCCTGCTTGCCGAGGATGACGAGGCCGGGGGTTTCCTCCGCAACGATCTTCGCAAGGATCTTGGCGACGGCGAGCGGCTCCACCGTTTCGTCGGTGGTGACCAGGATGGCGCGATCGGCACCCATCGCGAGGGCGGTGCGCAGCGTCTCCTGCGCCTTTGCCGGGCCGATCGAGACCACAACGATCTCGGTTGCCACACCCTTTTCCTTGAGGCGGATCGCTTCCTCGACGGCGATTTCGTCGAAGGGATTCATGCTCATTTTGACGTTGGCGAGATCGACGCCGGTGCCGTCGGCCTTGACCCGCGGCTTGACGTTGTAATCGATCACCCTTTTCACGGGCACGAGAAGTTTCATGGAGCTACCCTTGCGTTCAGTGCGTGAGTTCGAGGCGCCGTTCGATCCGGTCGAGCCTGCGGCTGACGTTGTCGATGGCAAGCTGCTGCGCGGCGTCCGCGGCGGAGAGATTGGCGAGATGCTGCATCAGCGATGCGACGCTGCCTTCCAGATTAGCCACCGGGCCCATCAGTTCGTCCTGCTTCCGCTCGATGCGGTCCAGTGCGGCCTGAAACCGCTTTAGATGTTCGAGCAGCAGGTTCTCGACATTGTCGCTCATAGCGACAGTCTACCACGAAGCTGCTCGCCCTGCATCACGCCGCCTTCACCGCTGCAACGATCTTCTGGGCGGCGTCGCCCAAGTCGTTGGCGGGGACGATGGCGAGGCCGGACTGGGCGAGGATCGCCTTGCCTTCTTCGACGTTCGTCCCTTCCAGGCGAACCACCAGCGGCACCTTCAAATCGACTTCGCGTGCTGCCGCGACGATGCCGTCGGCGATGATGTCGCAGCGCATGATGCCGCCGAAGATGTTGACCAAAATGCCCTTCACGGCCGGATCGGACAGGATGATCTTGAACGCGGCCGTCACCTTTTCCTTCGAGGCGCCGCCGCCGACGTCGAGGAAGTTGGCGGGGAAGGCGCCATTCAATTTGATGATGTCCATGGTCGCCATGGCGAGGCCGGCGCCGTTCACCATGCAGCCGATGTCGCCATCGAGCTTGATGTAAGCGAGGTCGTATTTGGACGCTTCGACTTCCGCCGGGTCTTCCTCGGTTTCGTCGCGAAGGGCGGCGATGTCCGGGTGGCGGAAGAGGGCGTTTTCGTCGAAGCTCATCTTGGCGTCGAGGACGAGGACGCGCTGATCCTCGGTGACGACCAGCGGGTTGATCTCCAGCATCGCGGAATCGGTGGCCAGGAACGCCTCATAGAGCTTGCCGGCGAGGTCTTCGGTCTGGGCGGCGAGGTCGCCTTGCAGCTCAAGCGCCGCGCTAAGCTTCTTCGCGTCGGCGTCCTGGAACCCGCTTGCCGGATCGATGGTGATGGTGGTGATCTTCTCGGGCGTGTCGTGGGCGACCGCCTCGATGTCCATGCCGCCTTCGGTGGAGGCGACCATCGCCACGCGGCCGCTGTCGCGGTCGACCAGGATGGCGAGGTAATATTCCTTGGCGATGTCTACGCCGTCGGTGATGTAGAGGCGGTTGACCTGCTTGCCTTCGTCGCCGGTCTGGATGGTGACGAGGGTGTTGCCGAGCATCTCCGCCGCATTGCTGCGCACGTCGTCGAGCGTGCGGGCCAAGCGGACGCCGCCTTTGGCTTCGGCGCCCAGTTCCTTGAACTTGCCCTTGCCGCGGCCGCCGGCGTGGATCTGCGCCTTGACGATGTACAGCGGCCCGGGAAGCTTCTCCGCGGCGGCGACGGCTTCGTCGACGGTAAGCGCGGCGTGGCCGGCGGGGACGGGGATGCCGTGCTTGGCGAGCAATTCCTTCGCCTGATATTCGTGGATGTTCATGGAGGGAGAAGCTTCCTCTCGAAGGGGAAAAGGTTGCGCGCCCTTTTGCACAGGCGCCGGGGGATTCCAAGCGCGGCGGGGTTTAGTTGGTAACCGAGCAGACCACTCCGGCGCGGGTGAGCACGGAAATGGTGTGGGCGTCGAGATCGCCGCCGTGCCGGCGCAGGAACTGGGCGATGCCCATCTTGGGCAGGCTCTTGTCGACTTTGCTCTTCAAGGCGGCGATTTCGTGGATCTGCGCTTTGGAAAGCTGGTCCACCATCCGCCCGGCGACGCATTGCGCGACCGGCTCGCGAACGCCGGCGCCGGTGAGGGCGCTTTCGATGCGGTTTTCATAAACCGCGCCGCAGCCGGCGAGGGTTGCAAGCGCGAGAAGCGGCGGGAGGAAGCGGGTCATGGCGAGCCTTTGGCTGGTGCGGTAAGGGGCGTCACATGAAACAACTCGATTCCACCACCTTCGTATCCGGCCAGATCGCGCCGGAGGAGATATCGGCGCTCGGCATGGCGTTGATCGTCAACAACCGGCCGGACGGCGAGGAGCCGGGCCAGCCGAGTTCGGACGCAATCGCCGCGGCGGCGGAGGCGGCGGGGGTCGCCTACCGGCACATCCCGGTGGCGGGCGGCATCTCGCTTCCGCAGGTGGCGCAGATGGCGGACGCTCTCGCCGAGGCGGAAGGCCCGGTGCTTGCCTTTTGCCGCTCGGGCACGCGCTCGACCTACCTTTGGGCGCTTGCCCGGGCGCGGCTCGGCGACGATGCGGAGGACCTCGTCGGCAAGGCGGCGGCGGCCGGCTACGACCTGACGCCGGTGCGCGCCTTCCTTGCCCAGGCTTGAAGCGGCTTAGTTCAGGTCCTGCCGCCGGAAGGTGACGAAGGTCAGGGCCGCCAAGCCCACGATCCACGCCACTGCCGCGGCGGCAGAGACCTGCCAGGAGAGGGCGATCGTGCCCACCCTCGGCAGGGTCGCTTCGATGCCGGTGCCCGTGCTGATCCAGCTTCCGAGGTTGGCGAGGTGGTAGCCGGGCAGGACATGGTAGAGGAAGGAGACCAGGCCCGGCGCCTTTACGCTGAATACCGGCCCGAAGTTGAAGACGAGCTGCTCCACCGTCACCGCGACGATCGCGATTACA
>DASVUO010000145.1:0-6279 GCA_036386995.1 Allosphingosinicella sp.
GGATGGCACATGGCGCGTCTCGCACCCGCGCTTCGTCCAGCAGCACCGGATGAACGCCGGCATCATCGTTGATGCACCATTGCTCGACGCCCGCTTCCGCAACGGCCGCAAGCTCGGCACGGTGGAGGAATATTTCGCCTCAACGCTCTCGCCCGGCGACACCTTCTACTTCGCCGGCCTGGTGCTGGAGGTGGAGCGGATCGAAGGCACCGACCTCCAGGTCCGCGCGTCCACCAAGTCCGCCCGCATACCCACCTATGTCGGCGCGCGCATGGCAATGAGCACCAATCTCGCCGACCGGGTGCGCAACTTCCTCTACGACCGGGAGGAGTGGCCGCGCTTCCCCGACGACGTGCGCGACTGGCTGGAAGTGCAGGCCTACCGCTCCGTCCTTCCACGCCCGGAGCAGCTGCTGGTCGAGACCTTTCCGCACGAGCACCGCCACTACATGGTCGCCTACAGCTTCGAAGGCTGGAACGCGCATCAGTCGCTCGGCATGCTGATCACCCGGCGGATGGAGAGCTCGGGGCTGAAGCCGCTCGGCTTCGTCTCGAACGATTACGCGCTCGCCTGCTACGGGCTGGAGCCGATCACCGATCCCGCCGCTTTGTTCTCCCCCGACATTCTCGAAAACGAATTCGTCGAATGGGTGCAGGGCTCGAACCTCCTCAAGCGCGCCTTTCGCGAAGTCGCGGTGATCGGCGGCCTCGTCGAGCGCCACCACCCCGGCAAGCGCAAGACGGGGAAGCAGGTCACCTTCTCCACGGACCTGATCTACGACGTGCTCCGCCGCTACGAGCCGGACCACCTGCTGCTGCGCGCCGCTTGGAACGACGCGCGCGAGCGGATGACGGACGTCGGCCGCCTCGCCCGCCTCCTAGATCGCGCGCAGGGCACGATGCTCCACGTCACCCTCGACCGCGTCTCGCCTATGGCGGTGCCGGTGCTGGTCATCGTCGGCCGCGAACGCACCGCCACCGGCACGTCGGACGATCAGCTCCTCATCGAAGCCGAAGGGTTAGCCGAGCTGGCGATGCGCCGCGACTGATCCTCTGGCGTCGAGCCGCAGCGTCGCGCCTTCCTCCGGATATTCGTAGAATATCCGGGCATCGTCCCGCCGCTGCTTGCGCCGCCGCCAGAGCTTGAAGCCCAGGGCCGCGCCGCCGCCGAGCAGCAGCGCAAGCGTGCCTTTGCCGCCGTTCGGATCCTGCGGAGGAACGGTTCGGCCGATCGGGCGGGGGAGCGGGGCCGGCTCTGCCTTCGGCGCCTCGCCCACCGCCGCGCCGGGCTGCGGCCCCGCCGCGGGAGTCAGCGCCGGCTGCTTCTCCGCCTGCATCCGCTCCAGCTCCGAGTTCAATTCGCCGCCCATCAGCAGCACGTAGCTGGTGATGTAGAGCCAGGTCAGGAACACCACCACGCCACCAAGCGAGCCGTAGGTCGCGTTGTAATTGCCGAAGTTCGAGACGTAGAGGCCGAAGCCGGTGCTCGCCGCGACCCACAGCAAGGTCGCCGCGGCCGAGCCCGGAGTCACCCACGCCCAGGGCGCGTCCGGCCGGTCCGGGCCGTAGCGGTAGAGAAGCGCGATGCCGAGGCCGACCACCGCCACCGCGAACAAGGCCGACACGATCTGCAGAAGCACGTGCACGAACGGCGAGGAGAAAGGCAGCAGCTGCTCAACAAAGCTGATGGTGGAGGCCGCAAGCGTCGCCGCCGCGATCATCACCATGAGGCCGAGCGTGATGGCCAAGGCCAAGAGGGTCGTCTTGATGAACCCCCGCGTCTCCTTGATCTCGTAGGCGATGTTGAGCGCCTTCACGATCGCGCCCGCGCCCTTGCTCGCGCCGTAGACGGCGAGGCCGATGGCGAGCAGCAGCCCGAAGCCGTGGCTTCCGCTTTTGTCGCCGGTGATCGCCTTCAGCTGATCGCCGATGATCGCCGCCGCCTCGCGCGGCAGCGTCTGCGCGAGCGTGCGGATATGCTCCGCCACCGTCGAAGGATCGGCGACCAGCCCATAGGTCAACACGATCGATGCCAGCAGCGGCACGAACGCTAAGAAAAAGTAAAACGCGACCCCCGCGGCGAGCAGCCCGACATCGTCGTCGCCTGCCTCCTTCCAGGTGCGGGTCAATATCTGCTTCCACTCGGAAAGCGCGGGCCATTTTATCGGGTTGATTGCCATTGCCGCCCAACCGCAAGCGGCGCCGTGCGGTTCCCACTATCGCAAGCCTTTCACCGCATGCTGGCGCTCGCCACCGGCGTTGGCTAATCCTGGAGGCAACAGGAGGAACTCCATGCGTCTCGCCAGCCTTACCGCCCTCGCTTTCGCTCTCGCCGCCCCCGCCGCCGCGCACGAAAAGGTGAGCGACGCAGACCGGCTGCTTCACGAACAGATGCTGGTGCTCGACACCCATCTCGACACGCCGGTGCTGTTCGAGCGGCCGGGCTGGGATTTCACCCGCTGGCACGAATATGCCTGGGACAACAGCCAAGTCGACGTGCCGCGCATGGAGGCGGCCGGCCTGGATGGCGGTTTCTTCGTCATCTACACGGCGCAGGGCGGGCTCGACGCTGCCTCGATGAACGCCGCCCGCAACGCCGCCTTGCAGCGCGCCGCAGCCATCCAGCGCGTGGTCGCCGCCAATCCGGACAAGCTCGCTTTCGCCACCACCGCCGCGGATGCCGAGCGCATCCACAAGCAAGGCAAGCGTATCGTCTTCCAGTCGATCGAGAACAGCTACCCGCTCGGCAACGACGTCTCACTACTCCAGCATTATTACCAGCTTGGTGTGCGGATGGCCGGGCCGGTGCACAACGGCAACAACCAGTTCGCCGACAGCGCCCGCCCCAAGCCGGGGGATAAGACCAACGGCGGGCTCAGCGCCCTTGGCCGCGCCTGGGTGGCGGAAATGAACCGGCTCGGTATGATCGTCGACGGCAGCCATTCGTCCGACGCCACGATCGAGCAGATGATCACGCTCTCCAAGGCGCCGATCATTCTCTCCCACCACGGCCCGAAGGCGATCTTCGACCACCCGCGCAACATCGACGACGCGCTGATGCGCCGCCTTGCCCGCTCCGGCGGTGTGATGTTCGTCAACACCCTGTTCCTGCGCCCAACCACCTCCTCCGACGCCCGCGATTCGATCGAGGAGCGGCAGAAGCAGTGGGAGACTTTGAGCGAAGCCGATCGGCGCAAGCTGGTCGCCGAGCGTACCGCCACCCACGCCAAGGAGCCCTTCGCCTTTGCCGATTTCGACCTGTTCATGCGCAGCATGCTGAATGCCATTTCGGTGATGGGCGTCGACCATGTCGGCATCGGTGCCGACTGGGACGGCGGCGGCGGCCTTACCAACATGCAGGACATCGTGCCGCTTCCGCTGATCGGCGCGCGCCTCCGGAAGGAAGGTTTCTCCGAAGCCGACATTGCGAAGATCATGGGCGGCAACCTGCTCCGCGTGATGCGCGCAGTGGAAAAGCAGGCGGCGCGCTGAAGCCCTTCCCGAAGGCGCCACCCGCCGCTATTGGCCCGGTGACGGGGCGGGGGCCTTGCGTGTTGGAGCTTGTTTTCGCCCGATGACGTCCGCCGTCTCCCCGCCCACTAGCGCCGATCCGCTCGCATTCCTGGCGGGCGGCGGCGAAATGGGTGCGCGCATCCGCGGCGCCGATTGGTCCGCGTCCCCGCTCGGCCCGCCGGAAAGCTGGCCGCAGGCGCTCAAGACCGCCGTCGGCATCGTGCTCTCGTCCAAATTCCCGATGTTCCTCGCCTGGGGCCCGGAGCTGCGCTTCCTCTACAATGACGGCTATTCGGACATTCTCGGCCGCAAGCACCCGTCCGCGCTCGGCCATGCTTTCGAAGACGTCTGGGCGGACATCTGGAGCGATCTCCAACCGATCGCAAAGCGCGCCATTTCGGGCGAAGCAAGCTTCTACGAAGACCTGCCGCTCACCATGACGCGCAAGGGTTTCGAGGAGCAAACCTGGTTCACCTTCTCCTACAGCCCAGTGCGTGACGAGACCGGCGGTGTCGGCGGCATGCTGTGCACCTGCGTCGAGACAACTCAGTCGGTCCTGGCCCAGCGCGAGCGGGTCAACGAGGTTGAGCGGCTCCGTCAATTGTTCGATCAGGCCCCAGGATTCATCGCGGTGCTGCGCAGCCCAAATCACATCTTCGAGATGATGAACGGGGCTTACCTGCAGCTCGTTGGACACCGCGACTTGATCGGCAAGCCGGTGCGGGAGGCTTTGCCCGATGTCGGCGGCCAAGGCTTCTTTGAACTGCTGGACGAGGTCTATCGTACCGCCACGCCTTTCAAAGGCCGGGACATGGCGATCCAGCTCCAGACTAGCCCGGGCGCACCGTTCGAGCAGCACCGGGTGGATTTTGTCTACGCCCCGATCATCGACCGCTTCGGCGCGGTCAGTGGTATCTTCGTTCAGGGTTACGACGTCACCGACCGTCATCTCGCCGCCGAAGCATTACGCGAAAGCGAGGAGCGTTTCCGTCTGATCGCTGACAGCGCCCCGGTGCCAATGTGGGTGACCCGGCTCGATCGCACCCGGGGGTTCGTGAATAGCGCTTACGTGGAATTTCTCGGTATCAGCTACGAAGACGCCATCACCTTCGACTGGCGCTCGGTAATCCATCCGGAAGATGCGGACCGAATCGTCGCTGAATCCATCGCGGGCGAGGCCTCGCTCGAAACGTTCGAACTGGTCGGCCGCTACCGGAGCAACGGCGAGTGGCGCTGGATCCGCTCGGTGTCGCAGCCGCGCTGGGGGCCGAATGGCGAGCATATCGGCTTTATCGGCGTCGCCCACGACATCACCGAACTGAAGCTCGCCGAAGCGGCGCTTCGCGAAGGTAATGAGACGCTCGAAAAGCGTGTGGCCGAACGAACAGAGGATCTCAGCGCGGCCTTGAACCGGCTCCAGGCCGAAGTCGGCGAGCGCCTCAAGGCCGAGGAAGCGCTCCGCCAGGCGCAGAAGATGGAAGCGGTGGGCCAGCTCACCGGCGGCATTGCCCACGATTTCAACAACCTCCTCACCCCGATCATGGGCGGGCTGGAGATCATCGCCTCGCGCGTCGAGGACCCGCGGCTCAAGCGGATGGCACAGAGCGCGCTGGAATCCAGCCGCCGCGGCGCCAAGCTGACCAGCCAGCTCCTCGCTTTCTCGCGCATCCAGCGGATCAGCATGGCCGCGGTCGATGTGAACGATGTGATCGGTAACATGCATACCCTGCTTCGCCACACGATCGGCGGCGACATCGCTATAGAGATCGCGCTGGATGCCGCGGCGGGCTTTGCTCTGTGCGACTCCAACCAGCTTGAAAACGCAGTCCTGAACCTCGCAATCAACGGACGCGACGCGATGCCGGACGGTGGCGCGCTGACCATCTCCAGCGCCCGCGTCACGCTCGACGAGGAAGCCGACCACGCCGCCGGCGACTTCGTTCGGATCAGCGTCGCCGACGACGGCGAAGGCATGAGCGAGGAAATCCTCGCCCGCGCCATCGAGCCATTCTATTCCACCAAGCCGATGGGTAAGGGCACCGGCCTCGGCCTCGCACAGGTCTACGCCATCGCCCGCCAGTCGGGCGGCACCGTGCGCATCGAAAGCCGCGTCGGCGAGGGCACCCGAGTGGACATCCTCCTCCCCGCCGTCGCAGCGCCTGTCCGCGAAGCCGCTCCAGGGGCGGATGCCGCGCCCAAGGCAGAGGCGCGGCGGGTGGCGACGGTGCTGGTGGTCGACGACGACGACGAAGTGCGCGACTTCCTCGCCGACTCCCTCGAAAGCCTCGGCCACCGGGTCCACCGCGCGGCGAGCGGCGAAGAAGCGCTTGCCGCTTTGGGGGATGCAAAGCCTGACATCGCCCTCATCGACTACGCCATGCCCGGCATGCACGGCGCCGATGTCGCCCGCTTCGCCCGCGAAACCCGCCCGGATCTGCCGATCGTGTTCGTCACCGGCTATGCCGACACCGAGCAACTCGAAGCCGCTCTCGGCCCGGCAGCACCGGTCCTGCGCAAACCCTTCACGGCGGACCAGCTCGCCGACGCGGTAGAAGCGAATTTGCGGTAACACGGAGCCCATCGCACCCAACCCACTCCGTTCGTCCCGAGCGAAGTCGAGGGGCGCACACGAGGACTCAGTGCCAGCGCACCTCGACTTCGCTCGGGACGAACGAATCCATAAATCCGTAAAAGGCGCCCTCTTGAACCCATCTGGTTCTATCCCTACTTCCCTCGCGCCGGAAGACGAGTTGCCGTTTCCGGCCTG
>DASVUO010000146.1:0-2169 GCA_036386995.1 Allosphingosinicella sp.
TGGCCGGTGACCGGCGCGCGCAGGTTCAAGGCATCAAGCGTCGCACGGGCGATATCGAGACTGCCGGAGAGCGACGCATTAGACGCGCGCAGCTGGGCAAGCTGGCTGCCCTGCAAGCGGCGGTTGGTTGCCTGCGCCCGGCGGATCGCTTCGGCGCGGCGCTGGCTGGAGACATATTCGTCGCGGCTGTCGTTGTAGATTTTGGCCGGGATGAAGCCCTTTTCGAACAAGGGCTTCTGCGTTTCGAACTGGCGGCGGGCCTTGTCGACCTGAAGCTGCGCGTCGATCACCGCCCGCTCGTCGCCGATCTGGCTTTGCGCAAGCGCCAGTTCCTGGCTGCGCATCGAGTTCACTTCGCGCGACACGTCGCTTTGGCGGGCGAGGAGGTTGAGCTGGAGATCGCTGTTCGACAGTTCGGCGAGCAGCTGGCCCTGCTGCACCATGGCCCCGTCCTCCACCAGCACCTTCTCCACCCGACCGCCCTCGACCGCGTCGAGATAGACGGTGACTAAAGGCGTGACCCGCGCCCGAAGCGGCAGGAAGTCGTCGAACCGACCGCGCGCCACGGTGGAAATAGTCAGGCGATCGGCGGCCACCGTCTGGCTGTTGGCCGACGGCGCGAACGCGTAGAACAGGATGGCGAGGAGCAGCGCCGCGGCGGCGGCAAGCGCGATCTTGAGGTTGCGCGACAGGCCCTTGCGCTCGACTACGCGGTCCATAGCGCCGCCGCTTTGCGCGGCCACCGGGCTGTCATTCGCTTGCATCTTGATCACGCTCATCGTCACCTCACCGCCTTCCGATCAGCAATCATCGTGCCAGCGCGGAGGCGGTGCGGCAAAGGCGTTCAAGCGCCAGCGCGTGTCCATTTCCGGACACTGCGCTGTTCGCCGCCGAACGGTTCGAGCCGGTCATCACGCCGGCTGGGCCTGGCACGCATCCGAGCAAGCCGCGGCAGAAAGATGCACCGCGCCTTGGCGGCCTCCGACGTCTACCGGCTCAAGCGCCGCAGCCGCCATCAGCAGCGCCACCGCCATCCACACCGCACTTCCGCCCAATGCTTCGAACTTGTTCATGGCCACGCTCCTTCAAGTGAATGCCCTGTCCAAAGAGGTTCAGCATCAGCCGTGCCACCCGCCGAAAGCGGCGGATTTCCGCGGCTCCACACGCTAGGCGGCAGCGGGCGAACTGATCGTTAGCGCGCAGAAACGTTCGCGACCGTCCGGAAGCGGACGCCGGTGGCACGATTATTGTTTGTCCGGTTTCGGTCAGAACTGTAGGAGATGAAGCCGTGCGGGAGGGGAAAGCATTCGGTCGCTGCGTCGTCATCGACGACGATCCGGACATATTGTTGTCCGCGCGCCTGCTGCTGCGCGAGTTGTTCAACGATGTCGCCACCTTTGAAGCGCCCGCCGATGCCATGCCGTCGCTGGTGACGGAGGGCGCCGACGTGATCCTGCTCGACGCCAATTTCGGCCGGGGCGCGACCAACGCCGCCGAGGGCTTCCACTGGCTCGGTGAGTTCCTGAAGAACGATCCGCAAGCGGTGGTGGTGATGATCACCGCCCATGGCGGGGTCAACATTGCGGTGGAAGCGATGAAACGCGGGGCGACCGACTTCGTCTCCAAGCCCTGGTCGAATGAGCGCCTGCTCGCCACCGTGCGCACCGCCGCCTCGCTTCGCACCTCGCGCCAGGCGGTGGTTACCGAGCGCAAGCGCGCCGTCGCGATCGCCGCCCCGGCGGCGGGCGCGGAAACGCCGCTGCTCGGCACGTCGGCGGCCATGCGCCGGGTCTACCAGCTGATCGAGAAAGCGGGTCCGACGGAGGCCAACGTCCTTATCCTCGGCGAGAACGGCACGGGCAAGGAGCTGATCGCGCGCGAGCTCCACCGCCGCTCCCGGCGCAGCGACAATGTCATGGTCTCCGTGGATCTCGGCGCGGTTGCCGAGAACCTCTTCGATTCCGAGCTGTTCGGCCACGTCAAAGGCGCCTTCACGGACGCGCGCGGCGACCGCATCGGCCGGCTGCAAGCGGCAGACGGCGGCACCTTGTTCCTGGACGAAGTCGGCAATCTGCCGCTCCACCTTCAGCCTAAATTGCTCACCGCGCTCGAGCAGCGCCGGGTGGTGCCGGTGGGCGCCAACAAGCCGGTGCCGATCGACGTGCGCGT
>DASVUO010000147.1:0-9288 GCA_036386995.1 Allosphingosinicella sp.
CTTCGATTCGGACAGCGACACCTGGACGGTGGCGTCGACCGGCACCGTCCAGGTGTCGCTGTCCGAATCGAAGATCCGCTTCGGCCTCGGCAATGCGATCCTCACCTCCAAGCTGATCGACGGCACCTTCCCGGACTACAGCCGCGTCATCCCGACCGCCAACGACAAGCTGCTCCGCATCGACCCGCGCTCCTTCATGGAAGGCGTCGACCGCGTCGCCACCATCGCCAGCGAAAAGACCCGCGCGGTGAAGATGTCTCTGGACCGCGACCGCGTGACCCTCTCCGTCACCAGCCCGGAAAACGGCACCGCGGCTGAGGAAGTGTCGGGCGACTATAGCGCCGACGGCATGGAGATCGGCTTCAACGCCCGCTACCTCCTGGACATCCTCGGCCAGATCGAAGGCGACACGGTGGAAGTCCACCTCGCCGACGCCGCCGCGCCGACCCTGCTCCGCGAAAACGACCATGCGCCGGCGCTCTACGTGCTGATGCCGATGCGCGTGTGATGCGCGGCAGCATCCTGGCGGCGCCAGCAGCGCTGGCGATGCTGCTTTGCACCCATGGCGCCGCAGCCGACACGCCCCGCAAGGTGGCGGTTGGCCCGGGTTCGCCGAAGGGAGCGCTGCTCTTCAAGATCCCGGCCTTACCGATCGGCTACCGGCTGTTCTTCATCCGCGCCGAAGAACTCGGTACCCGCGCGCAAGGCCATTCGGTCTTCATCAAGGAAACCAAGTCTGGCGAGGGTGAGCGCTTCGTCGTTGAGAGCCTCAAACCAGGCCGGTATCTCCTTGGCTCCGTTCACCGGCAGGCCAAATGGATTGCGTGCCTGGAGACCAGAACCTTTCTCGTCACCGTTGAGCCGGGCAAGATAGCCTACTTGGGCACGCTGGATGTGCGCCCGACCCTGGACAGCATCCAGCGCAACGCCGCGGCGCGCAAGCAACTCTCCGCCCAGACCTTTCAATGGCATATCTACCGAACCGACATCGCCGCCCCCCGCCTGAGCGACCGCGACACGGCGGGTCTGGCGCAGGCGGCAAGCTTTGTCCGGCAGAACATGCCGAAAAGCACCGCCGCGCCGAGCCTGGCGCCGCTGCAATGGAGCACCTACCCGGGCGTCAAGACCAGCGGCGGCGCCGACCGCTGCGACTGAGCAGCAAAACGGGGGCATTGCCGGACAACTTTGGTCTCCACTCGCCTCCACGGAGGGCCTAGATGGTCCATGGCTCTCTCCCGCCTTTCCCTTAGCGACTTTCGTTCCTACCCCGACGCGCTGATTGCCCCCGGCTCCGGCCTGGTTGTGCTCTCCGGCGAAAACGGCGCGGGCAAAACCAATGTGCTGGAGGCGGTGTCGCTGCTTTCCCCGGGCCGGGGCCTTCGGGGAGCGCCGCTGCCGGACATCGCGCGGCGGGGCGGCGTTGGCGGCTTTGCCGTGGCGGCGCGGCTCGGCGATGTGGAGATCGGCACCGGCACCCTCGCGTCCGCGCCGGAGCGGCGGCAGGTGCGGATCAACGGCGCTTCCGCGTCCGCGACCTCCTTGTCCGAATGGCTCTCGATCCTGTGGCTCACGCCCGCCATGGACCGCTTGTTCCAGGAGGGCGCAAGCGGGCGGCGGCGTTTCCTCGACCGGCTGGTGCTTGCGCTCGCCCCCGGCCACGCCGTTCACGCCGCCCGCTATGAAGCCGCCATGCGCGCGCGCAACAAGCTCCTTGCCGAGGAGCGGCCTGACCGCGACTGGCTAACCGCGCTCGAGGCGCGGATGGTGGAACATGGCGCCGCGATCGTTTCCGCTCGCCGCCGGGCGGTGGACGCGCTTGCCGAGCAGCTTGCGGAGGCGCCGGAGGGCCCGTTCGCGCGCGCCGGCCTGGCACTGGAGGGCGGCGAGGAGGATCTCGCCACCGCACTTGTAAGCGGCCGCGGCCGCGACGCCGCAGCCGGTCGCACGCTCGCCGGCCCGCACCGCACCGACCTGCAAGTCACCCACCTCGGTAAGGCGCAGCCCGCCGCGCTCTGCTCCACCGGCGAGCAAAAGGCGCTCCTCCTCGGCATCGTTCTCGCCCACGCCGACCTGGTCACCGAGCGCGCCGGCCGCCGCCCGATCCTGCTCCTCGACGAAGTCGCCGCCCACCTCGACCCCCGCCGCCGCGCCGCCTTGTTCGAGCGGCTGGAGGCGTCCGGCGGGCAGGTTTGGATGACGGGAACGGAAGGGTCGCTGTTCGAAAGCATCGGCCGGTCCGCTACCCGGCTGGAAGTCCGCGACGGAACCGTTGTGCCCGCCTGAGGTCCAAGGGGAAATCTACCAATTTCCTTGGGTTTCACGGCCCGCGCGGCTATATCCCGTTCATGGCAACATCATCGAACGAAAACAGCTACGGCGCCGATTCCATCAAGGTGCTGAAGGGCCTCGACGCGGTCCGCAAACGCCCCGGTATGTATATTGGCGACACCGACGACGGATCGGGCCTCCACCACATGGTGTTCGAGGTGTCCGACAACGCGATCGACGAAGCGCTCGCCGGCCATTGCGACCTGATCAACATCACCTTGAACCCGGACGGCTCCGTCTCGGTCGAGGACAATGGCCGCGGCATTCCCACCGGCATCCACGCCGAGGAAGGCGTGTCGGCGGCCGAGGTCATCATGACCCAGCTCCACGCCGGCGGGAAGTTCGAGAACACGTCGGACGACAATGCCTACAAGGTGTCCGGCGGCCTGCACGGCGTCGGCGTCTCTGTCGTCAACGCGCTGTCCGAATGGCTGGACCTCACCATCTGGCGCGACGGCGAAGAGCATTACATGCGCTTCCGCCTAGGCGATGCGGTCGATCCGCTCAAGGTCGTCGGCCCGGCGCCGGAAGGCAAGAAGGGCACGCGCGTTACCTTCCTGCCGAGTCCCGAGACGTTCAAGATCGTCGAGTTCGACTTCGACAAGCTCGAGCACCGCTTCCGCGAGCTCGCTTTCCTCAATTCCGGCGTTCGTCTGATCCTCACCGACGCCCGGCACGAGGAAGAGAAAGCGGTTGAGCTGTTCTACGAAGGCGGCATCGCGGCGTTCGTGCGCTACCTCGACCGCACCAAGGCGGCTTTGATCCCCGAGCCCATCTCCGTCACCGGCCAGCGCGACGAAGTTGGCATCGAAGTCGCGCTCGAATGGAACGACAGCTATTACGAGCAGGTCCTCTGCTTCACCAACAACATCCCGCAGCGCGACGGCGGCACGCACTTGGCGGCCTTCCGCGCGGCGCTGACCCGAACGCTCAACAATTATGCGGAAAAGAGCGGCGTCCTGAAAAAGGAAAAGGTCTCGCTCACCGGCGACGATATGCGCGAAGGCCTCACCGCCATCGTCTCGGTGAAGCTGCCCGACCCGAAATTCGGATCGCAGACTAAGGACAAGCTGGTGTCCTCCGAAGTGCGCCAGCCGCTGGAAAGCCTAATGGCCGACAAGATGGCCGAATGGCTCGAGGAAAACCCCCAGCACGCCCGCACCATCATCCAAAAGATCATCGACGCCGCCGCGGCCCGCGAAGCCGCCCGCAAGGCGCGCGAGCTCACCCGGCGCAAGGGCGCGATGGACATCGCCTCCCTCCCCGGCAAGCTCGCCGACTGCCAGGAGCGGGACCCGGCCAAGTCCGAACTGTTCCTGGTCGAGGGTGATTCCGCCGGCGGCTCGGCAAAGCAGGGCCGCGACCGCAACAGCCAGGCGATCCTTCCGTTGAAGGGCAAGATCCTCAACGTCGAGCGCGCCCGCTTCGACCGGATGTTGTCGTCCAAGGAAGTCGGCACGCTGATCCAGGCGATGGGCACCGGCATCGGCCGCGACGATTTCAACATCGAGAAGCTTCGCTACCACAAGATCGTGATCATGACGGACGCCGACGTCGACGGCGCCCACATCCGCACGCTGCTCCTCACCTTCTTCTACCGGCAGATGCCCGAGATCATCGAGCGCGGGCACCTCTTCATCGCCCAGCCGCCGCTCTACAAGGTCGCCAAGGGCCGAAGCGAAGTTTACGTCAAGGACGACGCACGGCTCGAGGAATATCTCATCGACGCCGGCATCGGATCGATGGTGCTCGAGACCGCCGAAGGCCCCCGCTCCGGGGAGGATCTCCGCACCCTTGCCGACCACGCCCGCCGCGTTCGCAGCCTGATGCGCTACGTGCCACGCCGCTACGATCCGGGCCTGATCGAGGCGCTTGCCTTGAACGGCGCGCTCGACCCAGCCCGTCCGGAAGCCGAGCGCGCGCAGGCCATCGCCCGCGCCGCCACTTTCCTCCAGGGCAGCGATCAGGACGCCACCTGGACCGGCGAGATCGGCGCGGACGGCGACTACGTCCTCCGCCGTCTGTGGCGGGGCGTCACCGACCACCACATCGTCGACCACAAGTTCGTCGCCTCCGCCGAAGCCCGCAAGCTGCACGGCCTCGCCGCCGAGCAGGCCGCGGCTTATGCCGACGCCTCGCGCCTGGTCTCCGTCCGCGCCTCGGCAAACGCCGCCGCATCGGACGAGCAGGAGGAGAACACCCCCGGCGCCGCCCTGGACATCGCGCCGCCGGAGCGCGCGCCCGACGCCAAGGGGGCCCTCGTCCGCCGGCCGACCGAGCTTCTGGAAGCGATCCTCGCCGCCGGCCGCAAGGGCCTGTCGATCCAGCGCTACAAGGGCCTCGGCGAAATGAATGCCGACCAGCTGTGGGAAACCACGCTGGACCCGGAAAACCGCTCCCTCCTCCGCGTCGAAGTGGAGCAGGCCGACATCGCCGACGAAATCTTCACCCGCCTGATGGGCGACGTCGTCGAACCCCGCCGCGAATTCATCCAGGACAACGCGCTGAGCGTCGCCAACCTCGACGTTTGAGCAATGATCCCCCGCCTGCTACTCGACACGGCGCCGCTGTCCGGCGGCGGGGAGCTTAAGCTGTTCCAGCGGGGGGAGGAGTTCTCCATCACGCTCGGCGGCAACGAGCTGATGAACAGCCGCAAGAGCGGGTCGGAGGAGGCGCTCGCCGAGCTTGGCTGTGCGGGCCTGATGGGGAGGGCGAAGGCGCGGGTGCTGATCGGCGGGCTTGGCATGGGATTCACGTTGCGCGCGGCGCTGGCGGTGCTGCCGAAGGGCGCCGAGGTGACGGTGGCGGAGCTGGTGCCTGCGGTGATCGCCTGGGCGCGCCGGCCGATGGCGCATTTGCACCAGGGTACGCTCGACGATCCGCGGGTCACCATCGCGGAAGGCGACGTCGCGCGGCTGATGGAGGCGCGGGGCGCCTGGGACGCCATCCTGCTGGATGTCGATAACGGCCCCGATGGTCTCACCGTCGAGGCGAATGACGGCCTCTACTCAGCCAAGGGCCTTGCCACCGCCAGAGCGGCGCTCCGCCCCGGCGGTGTCCTCGCCATCTGGTCCGCCGCGCCCGACAGCGCCTTTACCAACCGCCTGCGCCGCGCCGGCTTCGCGGTGGAGGAGCATCGCGCCCGTGCCGCGCGCGGCAAAGGCGGGCATCACCTGATCTGGATCGCCCGCGCGCCCGGCGCTTAGCGCGCGAACGTCTCAGATGCTGACTGGTGCATCCGCCGCCGGTTGCTCCTCCGCGGGTGCCTCAACGGCCTCGCTGGAGGACCAGCGATCGGCGAGGCACTTGGCGAGCGACGACATCGCGCCTTTGCTTCCGGCGAGGGGAAGCGTGTCGACGCTTCTGCCTTCCTGGCTGATCCGCATGCCGCGCGCGGTGGAGAAGGCTTCCATGAACGCCTGACCGCCGCTGCCGCCGGGCTCGAGCTGAAAGTAGAAACCGGGTCCGTCGCTGTCGATCTCGCGCCGCGCCGTTGCCTCCACCGGAAGCGAGCTTACGCCGAGGAAATCGAGCTTCAATTCGTAGCTCGCGCCGTCGCGGAGCGCCTTCCAGTCCTTGTTCTGAAGAAGAAAGCCCAATTTGTCGTCGCCGGCGACGCCCCAAACGGAGAGCATCGTGCCTTCGGGTGAGACCGCCTGCATCATGCAGCCGTTGGGCATCGCGCCCACCGACCAGCCGTCGGCGCTCCGCTCGACCTGCGCGATCGCCGCGCCCGATGGGATTGCGAGAAGAAGTGCAGCAATCAGAGGCCGGAACATAAGGGCTCCTTTCGGCCCACCCGCTCCAGCAGAACCGCCGCGCATCCCTTTGGTTGCAAGGGAAAAACGGTCAGGCGGTGACCGCATCCCGCATATGCGCAGGGGCGGCGGCGCGATTGCCTTCGGGGAAGCGGATCAGTTGCCGGAAATCCGCGCTGAACCGCCCGTCGACGCGGATGGAGAAGGAGAGGCCGTCCGCCGAGTCGGCACCATGATATTGGTTCACCGTGTCGAACCAGGCGGCGTGGGAGCGCACGTAGAGCTTCTCCCCGGTTTCCGGATCCAGCATGTAGAACGGCTTGTTGAGGTTGGTCCGGAACCAGATGAACTCGTGGCAAAGATCCGGGCTGTCATGGTCGCGGTGGGCTGAAACCGGCCGCCCGCTGTCGTCGTACATGATGATCATCCGCCCCTTGGCCTCGAACGGCAGCGTGTCGATGAAGCCCATCAGCTCGGCGAACAGCTCCGCATCCTCCGTCAATCGCCACAGGTCGGTGCGGTCGAGGTCGTAATAATCCTGTTCGCGCTGCGATTGGGAGAGGTAGACAAGCCGCGAGCCAGGCAAATGCGGGTCGCGGCCGTCGAGCAGAAACGGCCCGGTATAGAAAGCGAGATCCTTCGCCTCGGACAAGCGTTTCTCCAGCCGTTCGCGCACGTACCCGTCCAGCGCGCGCAGCCGGTCCACATCGATGAAACGGTCGAGATCGACATAACAAGGGTAAGAAGCGGCCTCGCTCACCGGCTTTGCACTCCGCCCTCGTGGAACCGCAACGGCTCTGCGCCGTTACGCGGGGAGGTGAATAAAAATAATAGCTTCATCTTGATCCACGTTAATGCCTTGTTTCTACAACTAAATAACAGCCCTTCTGCCTGCTGAACACAGCAAAACGAAGCTGGCGTCAAATTCCCTTTCGCCGTCCTGGCGAACACTTTGTGCTGCACGGAGCAATATGAGAATATATGTAAGCGGCCTGTATTCGGGCGGTAATCCCCAGCCCGGTATCGGCATCGTTCGTTCGCTGCGGCAGGGGTTTCCCGATGCTACGTTGGTTGGCGTCGAATATTCGAATCGGGTTTCCGGTATTCACTGGGAAGACCTTGACGACCTGTGGATTCAGCGTCCGTGGGACGAACTGAACCTCGACACCTATGGCGAGAAGGTGAAAGACGCGCTTGACGCCGGCGGTCTGTGGATCTCCGGCAGCGATCTCGAAGCCATGTGGCTGGCAAGCCTGTTTCCCGAAGGCCATCCTAACCTGCTCGCGCCGCCGATGGGCGCGCTGAAGCGGATCGTGAAGCCGAAGGTGGAGGCAAGCAACGTCCTCCCCGTGCAAATCCCGACCTGGGTCGCAACCGACCTCTCCGACTGGGACCTTCACGCATTCTGCCGCGAGCATAATTGGCGCGTCTGGCTGAAGGGCCCCTATTACGACGCGGCGCGCGTGCCCGGCTGGGACACTTTCATGGCCGCCCGCTCTGCACTCACCAAGGTGTGGTCGACGGACAACCTGTTCCTGCAGGCGCACGTCAGCGGCTATGAGGAATCGGTGATGCTCTCCGCCTACCAGGGCGAGCTCTTGGGCTGCGTCTCGATGCGCAAGCGCGACATCACGCCCGAAGGTAAGACCTGGGCCGGCGACATTTCCGAAGTGCCCGCCGATTTCGAAGAAGCGCTTCGCCGCATGGTGAAGGAGCTCAATTGGACCGGCGGCGGCGAGCTGGAAATGGTGCGTGACGCCAAGAACCAGCTCTGGCTCCTCGAAATGAACCCGCGCTTCCCCGCCTGGGTGCACGGGGCAACGCTTGCCGGCCACAACCTCCCCGCTCTGCTGATCCAGGGCGCGACCGGCCAGAAGGCGCAGAAGTGCGAAGCTCAGGCGCAGGAATTCACCCGCGTCGTGCTCGAAGTGCCGGTGAAGTCGGACTATCCGCTTCCGCCGCTGCCCGAGCCCTTCGCCGGCGCCATCGGCCACTCAATGAAGCACCCGTCCGGCCTCACCTCGTTGGCCGAGCGGCTGCACAAGGCCGACATCGAACTGATCGAGATCGTGGAGGATGACGGCGCGCCCAAGGGCCTGCCCGACATGCCGGAAACCTATCTCGCCGATCTCGACGCGATGGAGTTCGATCGTGTCGAAACACCGCAATTCCTTTACATGGAAAAAACGGCCGAGAGCCTGTTCAAGCGCGCCGCCGACCGCGCGCACCGCCTGTCCACCAACGAAGTGCAGGTGGTCAGCGGCTATTCGATCAAGACCAACCCGGACAAGCGCCTGGTCAAGCTCGCGCTCGAAAACGGCTTCTACGCCGAGGCGATCAGCCTGATGGAGGTGCAGACCGCGCTGGAAGTCGGCTTCCGGCCGGACCAGGTGATCCTCAACGGCCCCGCCAAATTCTGGCGCCCGGAGCTGATGCCGACCGAGCAGGTCCACGCGTTCTTCTGCGACAGCATCGCGGACCTGGAGCGCACCGTGGAAGCCATCGAAGCGGGCAAGATGTCGTCCAAGCATGTCGGCATCCGAATCCGCACGCCCAACGTCGTCTCCCGCTTCGGCATTCCGCTGGACAGCCCGGAAGGCTTCACCAAGCTGGTCGACGCGGTGAAGCGGCTGCCGACCGACAGCGCGTTCGGCGTCCACTTCCACATGGCGAGCTCCAACATCGGCGTTTCGCAATGGTGGCACCTGTTCGAATCGATGCTGCGCTGGTGCCAGTCGATCGAGCGGCTCACCGGCCGGACGATCGAAGTGCTCGACATGGGCGGCGGCTGGTTCCCCGACGATTGGCATTCGGACGACGAATCGCGTTTCGCCACGGCAGTCGAAAAGGTCCGCGAGGCGCTTCCCAACGTGAAGCAGATCGTCTCCGAACCCGGCAAGGCGATGGCCCAACCCTCCATGGCGCTCGCCATGCGCATCCTGGAAATCCAGGAGCATGAGGACGACCGGGTCGAAGCGGTGGTCGATGCCTCGATCGCCGAACTGCCGATGCACTTCTTTCAGCCGCATCGGATTCTCAGGCAATGCGGCGAAACGGGCGCATTGGAGCCCGTCGGCCGCGGCAAAACCCATCTCATGGGCCGGCTCTGCATGGAGCATGACATCGTCGCCGCGAATGTGGGGCTGCCCGAGGGCACCCGCGCGGGCGATGTTTTGATTTTCTGCGACACCGGCGGTTACGA
>DASVUO010000148.1:0-21469 GCA_036386995.1 Allosphingosinicella sp.
CGGCGTCTCCAGAACGAAACGTAACCACCCCGTTCGTCCCGAGCGAAGTCGAGGGGCGCTGGCACTGACTCCTCGTGTGCGCCCCTCGACTTCGCTCGGGACGAACGAGTTTGGCAATATCAGTTTACGAACGGGCCGGGCGCAGGAGCGGTTCCGGAGGCTTGACAGGTGGGTATCCGAAGCGTCTCCTCCGCTGATGCTCTTCGCCCTCCTCCTCGCCGCCGCACCCGCGCAAGCCACCCTTCCACCCTATGCCGAGTCGATCCGCTGCGCCGGCCTCGCCGAAGCCTCGACCCGCATCGGCCCCAGGAAGCCGAACGACGCTGGCTTCGACACCGCCCTCTATTGGGGCCTCGCCGCTTCCGAAGCAGCGCGCAAGAACGGGATTCCCGCCGAGCGCTTCACGGCTGATCAGGTCGCCGCCGCCGACAAGGCCGAGGCCGAGCTGCGCGACCCCCGTTCCGACGCGCCGATGGAGCTCGCCTTCTGCGTCGCCCGCGTGCCCAGAACTGCGCCGGACAGGAAAGGCGAGCGCGGCTAGGCTTCTTGCTCCGCTGACGCCCCTCCTCTATCGCACTTCCCATGCGTTTTCAGGGCACTTCCAACTATGTCGCAACGGACGACCTCAAGGTCGCCGTCAACGCCGCCGTCACGCTTCGCCGGCCCTTGCTGGTCAAGGGCGAGCCGGGGACGGGCAAAACGGTGCTTGCCCACGAAATCGCCGGCGCGATGGGGGCGCCGCTGATCGAATGGCACGTCAAGTCGACGACCAAGGCGCACCAGGGGCTCTACGAATATGACGCGGTGGCGCGGCTTCGCGACGGGCAGCTGGGCGACCCGCGGGTGCACGACATCGGAAACTACATCCGCCGCGGCAAGCTTTGGGAGGCGTTCACGTCGCCCGTCCTCCCCGTTCTGCTGATCGACGAGATTGACAAGGCCGACATCGAATTCCCGAACGACCTCCTCCAGGAGCTCGATCGCATGGAATTCCACGTCTATGAAACCGGCGAAACGGTGAAAGCCGCCGAACGCCCCGTCGTCGTCATCACCAGCAACAACGAGAAGGAGTTGCCCGACGCCTTCCTCCGCCGCTGCTTCTTCCACTACATCCGTTTCCCGGACAAGGAAACGATGCAGTCGATCATCGACGTGCACTTTCCGGGTATTCAGAAGATGCTCGTCGCAAAGGCGCTGGAGATTTTCTACCAGGTGCGGGACGTGCCGGGGCTGAAGAAGAAGCCGTCGACCAGCGAGCTGCTCGATTGGCTGAAGCTGCTGTTACACGAAGACATGCCGCTGGAAGTGCTGCAGTCGAAGGATCCGTCCAAGGCGATCCCGCCGCTGCACGGAGCCCTGCTCAAGAACGAGCAAGACATCATGCTGTTCGAGCGGCTGGCCTTCATGTCCCGCCGCGGCGGCTGAGGCCGCCGGTTACCCAGCCGTCGGCATCGGCGGCTTGGCTTCACCTTTTGAAAGCTGCTCGAGAAGCGCGCGGACGGCCTTGCCGGTGAAGGGCTTCTCCAGGACCGGGCAGCCGGTACGGGCGATGAAACCGGCGGCGGTCTGGCCCAAGGTGTCGCCGGTGACGAAGCCGATGCGGCCGAGCAGATGCGGCTTCTCGCCCGCGATCCAGTCGTGCAGCGCCGGGCCGTCGAACTGCGGCATCCGCAAGTCGGAGAGGATGACGTCGAAGTCGCGCGCGCGGAGGAGAGCCGTCGCTTCGATGCCGTTGCCGGCGATCTCCACCTCATAACCGGCGCGGGAGGCGAACAGCCCGAGCACTTCAGCCACTTCCGGCTCATCCTCCACGACAAGCGCGCTGCCGGCGGCGGCGGAGACGATGCGGATCGGCGCCGCCTCCGCGGCCTGCTCGGCCTCAGCGGGCGCGGCGCCGAGCGTGATCCGGAAGCAGGCACCGCCTTCCGGCCGGTCGACCAGCTCCAGGCGGCCGCCGTGGGCCTCGATCAGGCCGAGCGAGAAGGAGAGGCCGACGCCCGTGCCGACGCCTTGCGGCTTGGTGGTGAAGAAGGGCTCGAAGATGCGGCGGCGAAGATCGTCCGGGATGCCGGGGCCGCTGTCGGCGACCTCGATGGACACTTCGTCAGACGCTGCCCCGACGCCAACGCGCACCGCAAGGCGGCGTTCGCCGCGCTGCTCCTGAAGGGCGTGTTGGGCGTTGACGATGAGGTTGACCAGGACCTGGTGGAGCTGGTCGGGATCAGCGCTAAGCGGCGGCAGGTTCGGCTCGGCTTCGAAGCTGACTTCGATGCCGGTGGTGCGCAGCGTATAATCGGTAAGCTCGAGCGCGGCGCGGGCAACTTCGGCGGCGTCGACTCGGCGGCGTTCCGGCCGCTCCTGCCGCGCCATCGCGAGAAAGGTCTGCACGATGCGCGAGCAACGCTCGGCTGCGCGGCGGACCTTCTCGGCGCGAACCGCGACGGGCGTGCCTTCAGTCTCCTCCTCGAGCAGCGACGCCTGGGTGGTGACGATGGTCAATGGGTTGTTGAGTTCGTGGCTGACGCCCGCGAGCAAGCTTCCGAGCGCACTCAGTTTCTCGGCCTGGTGAAGCGCCTCGCGGGAGCGGGCGAGCTCAACGCCCGCGCGGGCGCGCTCAAGCGCTTCCCAGCTCCGCTCCGCGACCGCTTCGACGAGGCGAATCTCGGATTCAGCCCATTGTCGGGGATCGGCCGAACGCACGGAAAGGAGCGCGCTCAGGCGCCCGGCGCTGATCACGGGAACGGTGATGCAGGCGGAGACGCGCATCGCGGCGAAGCGCTCGCGGAAAATTGGGGTAACGGCCGGATCGTTCGGCGCGTCGTCATAGACCATGGTCCCGCCGCTCCGATAGGTGGCGAGAATGTCCTCACCGATCTCGGAGATCGGCCAAGGCTCTTCCTTCAGCCGGTGCGGTTCGAGCGACCAGCCGGCGGAGACGCCGATCTGGCAATTACCCTCTCCTACCTCGCGGTAGACGACATCGCGGGCGCCGAGATATTCGCCAAGCACCTGCGCGGTGTGCGACAGGATGCGCGCGGGATCGGCCTCGCCCCGCAGCCGGTCGCTCATGGTGAGGAGGAAGCGCTGGCGGTGCTCCGCCTCGGCGAGCTCCTGCTGGGCACGGGCGCGCTCCACGGTGGTCCAGGTTCGGTCGGCAACCTCGTCAAGGAGGCGCATCTCCGCCTCCGTCCAGAGGCGCGAGTGGAATTGCTGGGCGGCCATGACCGCCCGCAACGTGCCGTTCTTGACCAGCGGAACACTCAGAAAGGCGCGCACCCCGGCGGAGACGAAGCGATCGGTGAGCGCCGGATCGACATCGGGATCGTTGCACACGTCGCAGGAGAAGATCGGCTCTCCGCGCGAATGGCGTTCGACATAATCGTTTGAGTAGACCGACATCGGGAAGTGGTGCGCGGGCACGGTTGTGCCGTCCGAGCGCCAGTCGCGGCTGACGTGCATGATGCCTTCGGCCATGTCGACATTGGCGTAGACGACGCGGTCGACGCCCAGCTCCAGGCCGACCGCGGCGGAGGCGAAGGCCAGGATCTTCTCCGCATCGCTCTCTTCGCGGATGCGATCGCCGAGGCGAAGCAGGAATGCCTGATAGGGTTCGGGCGCGCTCTGGGTTTCGATGACGGAGCCGAGCCAGCCGATCAGCCGGCCCGAGGGATCGTGCCAGACCTGCGCTTCGCAGCGGAAGCGGCGGGAGACGCTGCCGACGCCCGGAAGGGTGAAGCCGAAGGCGGCGGAAACCCGGCTTTGGGAGCCGACCAGCCCGATTTCCAGCGCCTGGCGAAGGGCGTCGAGATCGTCGCCGGCAAGTTCGGTAAGGCGCCAATTGACCGAGGACAGGCTGCCGTCGGGCGCGGCGAACCAGCAGGGCGCGGGAAGCTGTTCCACGAGGAGGCGCAGATCCGCCTCGTCGAGCGCGGCCGTGCCCCGTTCCACAACCATCGAATCAGCCACAAACGATCCCCACCGCCGCCCTCCCCAGGGCCTTCAATCCTTTTACAACGTCGTGAGGCCCGGCGCCAGTGTCGGAGGCTGACACAATTGAAACACAAGTCCGGGTTTTTGGACACACAGCCGCAACGTAGCGGCCGCAAGATGCCCGTTCAGCCAGCCCAGGAGGGCGCGTGACCACTGGGCCCGACCGTTTTTCTTCCAAAAATGCCGACCCAAGCCAGCTCGGCTTCGCGCCGTTGTTTGCGCGGTTCTGGGATTCGGTGGTGCCGCCGCACGAGACGGAAGCGGAGGCCCATTTCATCGAGCAGGCGCTTGGGCTCGCCGCACCGGCGCGGATCCTGGTGCTCCCTTCCGGGGGAGCGCGGCTTGCGCTTGCCCTTGCCGCCAAAGGCCATGAGGTTCGCGGCGTCGATTCCTGCCCGGACGCGGTCGCCCGCGCGCGATCGCTTGCCGGGCAATCGGCCGGCGCCTTGGCATCCTTTACCCATTGCCCGCAGCTCAGCGTGCCGAACGATCTGCCCCACGACGCGGCGATCTGCCTTCGCCACGGATTGCCGATGCCGGTGGTGCGCGACCTGTTGATCCGAGTCGGCGAGGTATTAGCGCCGGGCGGCCGGGCGGTGTTCGAGCTTTCCGGGGAATGCCCGCCTTTGCCCCCGACCCTGCGCCTCAAGAGCCTGCCGATGGGCCTCGTTCGCCCCGGCGGCCCGCGCCCGCTTCTGGTGTGCGAACGAGTCTAGCCGCGGCGGAAGATCAAGATCGAGGCGTCCTTGTAGGTGGCTGGCTCGCGGCGGTCGAAGCCGGCTTTCTGCGCCACCCGGATCGAGGGCGCATTGCCTTCATCGATGATGGCGACGATCTGGCGGCCGGGCAGCGCCATGTCCGCCCAGCCGAGCGCGCCGAGCACCGCTTCGGTAGCGACGCCCCTGCCGTGCGCGTGCGGGGCAAGCATCCAGCCCATTTCGGGCAGGCCTTCGATGGAGGGCACGACATCGCGCTTGAAGTCGGCAAACCCGATCTGGCCGAGATAGGTGCCGGTGGCTTTGTCCTCCAGCGTCCAATAGCCGAAGCCGAGCACGCTCCACATGCCGTGGGCGCCCATCAACTTGCGCCAGGTTTCCTCGCGCGAGATGGGCTGGCCGCCGACGAAGCGCATGACTTCGGGATCGGCCAGCATCGCTGCCTGGCCGTCCAGATCGCTTTCGCGGATTGCGCGAAGGCGGAGGCGGGCGGTCTCAACCGTCGGGACCACCGCCGCTTCCGCTTTACTTCTTGCTGAGGCTGAGACCGCCGAAACGCTTGTTGAAGCGTGCGACCTGGCCGCCCTGGTCGAGCATACGGCCGGTGGCGCCGGTCCAGGCCGGGTGGACGCTGGGATCGATGTCGAGCTGCAGCGTGTCGCCTTCCTTGCCCCAGGTGGAGCGGGTTTCGAAGACGGTGCCGTCGGTCATCTGCACCTTGATCATGTGGTAATCGGGATGGGTATCGGTCTTCATGTTCGATTTCCTTGGGGGTGCGGCTGGTTTCCGACCAGCCTGTCCGAAGTTCGACGGGCGCTGTACGCAAAGGGGGCGTCATTGACAAGCCGTGCTGCACTGCAATAACCGGGCGTCAGCGAAGGTGTCCGGCTTAACCGCCGGGTGAAAATGGGAAGCCGGTGAGGAACCGGCGCTGTGCCCGCAACTGTAAGCGGCGAGGCCCTCTTTTTAAGAAAGAGAAAAGCCAGCGACCCGCAAGCCAGGAGACCTGCCCTCGCTTGTCGTCCGCGCCCGGCCGGGACCAGCCTGCGGCGCGTGGCATCGTGCGCGGGGCTCTTCGACGGGCGCGTTCGCGGTTCCTCCGAGACGGCATTTGTGTGTCGTCTTTGGAGGTTTGATCATGTCCCTGTTCGTTGTTTCGTTGTTGTCGGGCGCGCCCGCCGCTGCCGCGCCTGTATCCGCGCCCGCTGGGGAGGCCATCGTGGTCACCGCTTCGCTGCGCCCGGTGGAGGCGGCGGAGGCGCCGGTTTCCGCGAGCGTGCTGGAGCGGGAGACGGTGGAGGCGCTTGCTTTGCCGCTCGCCGCCGATGCGCTTCGGCTGTTGCCGGGGGCGTCGGTGGCGCAGTCGGGGCCGCGGGGGAGCCAGACGCAGCTGCGCATCCGCGGCGCCGAGGCCAATCACACATTGTTGTTCGTGGACGGAATCCGCTTCAACGATCCGGCGGCGGGCAACGAGGCGCGGTTCGAGCTACTGACGGCCGATGCGCTGAGCCGGGTCGAGCTGGTGCGGGGGCCGCAATCGGCCTTGTGGGGCTCGGAAGCGCTTGGCGGCGTGGTGGCGGTGGATACGGCCGACCCGCTGCATGACCGAGGGGTCTCGGCGCTGGGGGAATATGGCGGGCTCCACAGTGTTCGGCTGGCGGGAAGCGGCGCGGTGCGGAGCGGCGGCTTCGGGCTGTCGGGATCGGCGGGGTGGCTGCGCAGCGACGGCATCGACAGCCTCGGCGGCGGCGGAGAGCGGGATGGCTTCCGCAATGGCCATGCCAGCCTCAAGGCGGCCTACGAGGTGCGCGAGGGCGTGCGGATCGGCGCTGTTGGGCATTGGGTGGAGGGAAACAGCGAGTTCGACGGCTACGACCCCGCCACGTTCCAGCGCGCCGACACCCTTGACGAGACGCGCAACCGGATGGGGGCGGTGCGGGGCTGGGGGGAGGCGGCGCTCGGCGACTGGGAGGTGCGCGGGGGCGTGAGCTACCTTGCGAGCAGCAACCGCAACAGGGTCGGCGCGGCGCCGCTCAACCGCACGGCGGGCGAGCGGCTGACCGTTACGGGCCAGGTGTCGCGGATGTTCGGTGGCCACAGCTTCACGGCGGCGGCGGAGCACCAGGCGGAGGACTTCCGGGCGCGGGACCAGGTTTATCTCGGCGGCACCGACCAGGATCGTTCGCGCAGCCTCACCGCCTTGGTGGGCGAGTGGCACGCGGAGTGGGCGCCTATCTTCTCAACGGACGTGGCGGTGCGGCACGACAGCTTCAGCGCCTACGCCGACGCGACCACGTTTCGCGCCGCCGCTCTCCTGCGGCCGGCGGCCGGGTGGCGGGTGCACGGTGCTTATGGGGAAGGCATCGCGCAGCCGACCTTCTACGACCTCTACGGCTTCTTCCCCGGTTCGTTCGTCGGCAATCCCGCGCTGAAGCCGGAAAGCTCGCGCGGCTGGGAAGCCGGGGTGCGGTGGGAAAGCGGCGCCTTCGGTGCCGGTGCGACCCTGTTCTTAAACCCGTTGAAGGACGAGATTGTCGAGACACCGTTCGACCCGGCGACCTTCACCTCCAGCGTCGTCAATGCGCCGGCCAAGAGCCGTAGGCGGGGCGTCGAGCTGGACGCGTCCTGGCGTCCCTCCTCCGCCGTGCTGATCGCCGCCAACTACACCTTCCTCAGTGCAGAGGAACGGCAGGCAGTGGGAGCGGCGCTGGTGCGCGAGGGGCGGCGGCCGAAGCACAGCGCGAATCTGCTCGCGACCGGTCGTCATGGCCGCTTCAGCTGGGGCGCGAGCGCGGCGTGGGTGGGCGAGCGCGCCGATACGAACTTTGACGTCCTCCCCTCGCAGCGGGTGACTTTGGACGATTACGTGCTCGCATCGCTGCGGGTCGGGTGGGAAGTGGTGAAGGGCGTTGAAGCCTTCGCGCGGGCGGAGAATGCGTTCGATGCGGATTATCAGGACGCGGTGAACTACGCCACGGCGGGAAGGACGGTGCATGCGGGCCTTCGCATTCGCTTCAGCGATTAGCCTTGCCGCCGCGACCGCCGCGCCCCCTGCTCAGGCGGCGCCGCGGCGGGTGGCGTCGCTGAACCTGTGCACGGACGAACTTCTGCTGTTGCTCGCCGCGCCAGAGCAGATCGCGTCGGTGACTCACCTGGTTCAGTCGGAAGCGGAGAGCCCGCTGTGGCGGCAGGCCCGGCGCTTTGCGCGCAACGACGGCAGCCTGGTGTCGGTGGCGGCGCTGAAGCCGGATCTGGTGCTGACCATGGGCGGCGGCGCGCGCGACCGGCTGCGCATCGCCGCCAAGCTCAACATCCGGACGCTCGACATCCCGTATCCGCAAAGCATCGCGGACATCGAGCAAGCGGTGGCGCGGGTGGCGGGCGCGCTTGGCCGCGAGCGCCAGGCGCGGCCGGTGCTTGCGCAGATTGCTGCGCTGAAGGCTGCCAAGCCGGCGCGGGGCCGCGATGCGGTGTGGCTCGGCGGCGGCGGGCGAAGCCTCGGTGCGGGGAGCCTCGGCGCGCAGTGGATGGCGCTTGCGGGTCTTATCCAGCGGCCACTGCAGGGGGATCGGATCGCGCTTGAACAGATGCTGGTGAAACCCCCGTCCGTTCTGCTGCGCAGCAACTACCGCGCGGGGCAGTATTCGGGCGAGCAGCGCTGGCTCGCGCATCCGCTGGCGCAGGGGAAGGGCAAATCGCGCAGGATCGATACGGATGGGCGGCTGTGGAATTGCATGGGCCCGCTGATGGTTGGCGAAGTGCGGCGCCTCAAGGCGGAACTGGCGCGGTGAGCGGGCGGTCCTACCTGGCGCTGGCGGTGCTGGTCGCAGTAGCCTTCGCGGCCTCCTTGCTTACGCCGTGGAGCGGGCTCGCCGAGCTTTGGCAGGCGGATCGGCCGCTCGGCATCGCGGTGCTTCAGGAGCTGCGCCTGCCCCGAGCGCTGCTTGCGCTAACGTACGGCGCGATGCTCGGCGCTGCGGGGGCTGCGATCCAGGCTTTGTTCGCCAACCCCCTCGCCTCGCCCGATCTTACCGGCACAACCAGCGGCGCGGCGCTCGGCGCGGTGGTGACCGCCTACCTGCTAGGCTTCGCGTCGCCGATCGCCCTGTCGCTTGGCGCGGTGGCGGGCGCGTTCGGCGCCTTGCTCCTCCTCCTTGCGCTCGCCGGGAGGCGGGCGGAGACGGCGACCTTGCTGCTCTCGGGCCTTGCGATCAGCGCCCTTGCGGGGGCGCTGACCACCCTCGCCCTCGCACTCGCCCCCTCCCCCTTCGCCTTTTACGATGCCTATGACTGGCTGATGGGCTCGCTTGTCGACCGAAGCCTTGCGCAAGCGGCCTTCGCGGGCATCCCCGCGCTTGCGACCACCCTTCTGTTGCTGCGGCTTCGAGCGCCGCTGGACAGCCTCACGCTTGGCGAGGATGTTGCCCAATCCTTCGGCTATGACGTGCGGCGGTTGCGGCTGGAGATCGTTGCGTTGACTGCCGTCGGCGTCGGCGCCTGCGTGGCGATCTGCGGCGCGATCGGGTTTATCGGCCTCGTCGCGCCCATTTTCGCGCGGCTGCTCACACGGGGGCATCCGGGCCGGGCGATGCTTCCGGCAGCCATGCTGGGCGGCGCGCTGCTGCTGGCCGCCGACCTCGCAGTGCGGACGCTGCCGCTGGGGCGGACGCTGCCGATCGGAGTCGTGACCGCCCTCCTCGGCGCGCCCTTCTTTCTGTGGCTGGTCGCCCATATGCGCTGGAGCCTCAACCGATGAGCCCGTTGCTCGACGCGCGCGGCATTGGCCTGAAGGGAAGGCTGCCGGCGCTGGATCTCACCCTCGAGGCACCGCAGCTCGTCTGCCTGGTCGGGCCGAACGGCAGCGGCAAGACCAGCCTGCTTCATTCGCTTGCGGGGATCGGGTCGCCTTCGGGTTTGGTTCGGGTCGACGGACGCGCTCTGAGTGAAGCATCTCCGGCGGAGCGGCGGCGGCTCTTATCCTATCTGCCGGCAGCGCGCGAAGCGGCCTGGCCGCTGACGGCGCGGGACCTGGTCCGCCTCGGCTTGCCCTCACGGGCGAGTAATGGGGAAGCGGAGACGGCGCTGGCCCAACTCGATTTGCTACCCTTCGCCGACCGGCGGGTGGACCGGCTCTCGACGGGGGAGCGCAGCCGGGTGCTGATCGCGCGGGCGCTTGCCGCCAAGCCGCGGCTGCTGCTGCTCGACGAGCCGATCGCCAACCTCGACCCCTTGTGGCAGATCAAGGTGATGAACCTGCTCGCAGGCCTCGCCGGGGAAGGTCAAGCCGTGCTCCTCGCGCTCCACGACCTGGACCTCGCCGCGCGCTACGCCGAGCGGCTGATCGTTATGAACGGCGGAAAGGTTGCAGCGGACGGCGCGCCGGGCGAGGTGATGGAGAGCGGCGCGATCCGCAGCGTCTTCGGGATCGAAAAAGCCGATGGGGGCTGGCGCCCGGCTTAGTCGCTCGGCGGATCGGCGATCATTGCGGTGAAGCTTGCTTCGGCGGCGACCTTGCCGTCGAGCACGACCTTGCCGGCGAACTTGCAGACGGAGCCGCGATCCTGGACCAGTTCCACCTCGATGCGCAGCAGGCAGCCGGGCTCCACCGGACGGCGGAACTTGGCACCGTCGATAGCCATGAAATAGACGAGCTTGCCGGAACCGGCGAGGCCGAGCGATTCTACCGCGAGAACACCCGAAGCCTGCGCCATCGCTTCGACGAGGAGCACGCCAGGCATGATCGGACGGGTCGGGAAATGGCCCTGAAAGAAAGGCTCGTTGATCGTCACGGCCTTGATCGCAACGATCCGCTTCTTCGGGACGATCTCCTCGACCCGGTCGATCAGCAGCATCGGATAACGATGCGGCAGCGCCGCCATTACCCGCCGGACATCCAGCGGGCCGATGACGGCGCCTGTTTCGGAAGCTTTGGTGCTCACCGGCCCGGCGGGTTCGGCTGCGCCGGCTGCTGAGCCTGGGGAAGCGGGGTAACGCTTACCGACGGCAGCGCCGCATTGAGCTGCGTCAGAACGTCATTGGTGACGTCCAGCGCGTTCGAGCGTGCCAGCGTCGCGTTTACGTCAAGCGCAACGTTAGCGTTGCGCGAGTTCATGACGTTGGTGATCACCGGGTTCAGCCGCTCGTTGATCTGGCGAAGCACGTTCGCCTGCGTGGACTGGATGTTCTGCTCAAGCCGGGCAATTTCCTGCTGGGCAGTGGTTTGCTTGGTCTGGAACTGCTGAACGCGCGAGTTCAGCGCCGTTTCGGCGGCCGCGCGGGCCGCTCCGGTCTGGTTGCGGAGCGTGGCGCCCTGCTGCTCGATCGACTGCGCTTCGGTTTGAAGCGGCTGGCCGAGCTGCTGCGCACGAGTGCGGGCCGAGGCCACGAGGCCCTGGAGCTGCGTCTGCGCCGCCTTGCAGGCATTGCATTCGCGATAGACGCGGTCAGTGTCGACCACGACGATCACGGCGCCCGGAACCTTTTGCGCGATCGCGGAACCGGCCGTGCCAAGCGAGAGGGCGGCAAGCGCCGCTCCGAAAACGATTTTCTTCATTAGAATGCAGTCCCTACGTTGAAGCTAATAAGCTTGGTGTCGTCACCCTCAGCTTTTGTAAGAGCCTTGGCTATATCGATCCTGAACGGGCCGAACGGAGAGGTCCAGTTGACGCCGAAGCCGACGGAAATGCGCGGCTTCGGCGTGTCGCCGCTGTAACGCTCAACAAAGCCCCCGCCGGGTGTCGTGCCGGTGGGGCAAGCCGCACCATAATCCACGGTCGCGCCCGGAATGGCCGGGCTTCCCGGGGTGGTCGGGGTCGGGTCAACCGCCGGTTTGCCGGTGCAAATCTGCTGGCTCAAGGTTGCGGGGTTGCGAAGACCAAAGACAGCGCCTGCATCGACGAAGATCGACGGCCTCAAGCCAAGCTCGCGCACGCTGTCACCGAGCGGAAGATCGACCTCGGCGCGGGCGAGGTAATATGCCCGGCCGCCAAGCGCGTCGTTGCCGATACGCGTCTCGCGGTCAGTGTAATCGACCGGTCCGCTTCCGGTAAAGCTGAAGCGCTCCACCCGAGGCCCGATGCCGCGGATGTCGAAGCCGCGGATCTGCGGCTCGCCGAGATAGAAGCGGTCGATGATGCGCACCGGATCGGAATTCGGGCCGGCCGCGTTTTCGAAGCTGTGGATGTAGCCACCCTCGGCGGAAAGCTGAAGAACAAAGCTGTTTAAGGGGCGGATGTATTTTGCCACGTTCAGGCGGGTGCGAAGATACTTCACGCTGCCGCCAAGACCGGCGAAATCCTGGTTCAGAACGACCCGGTTGCCGCGTGTCGGCCGGAGGCGGTTGTCGGTCGAATCGTACGCCAGCGAGTAGCCGATCGACGACGTGATGCGGTTGCCGACCGACTCGCAATAATAACGACTGCCAACGCCGGCGGTGTTGCACACGCGCGGAAGCGGCCCGGTGCCGTCCGGATCGATATAATATTCCGGCCCAAGCTCCACTTCATCCTGGCTGAGGCTGTAGCGGCCGGCGAGCGACAGGAATTCGGTGATCGGTACGCCGGTGCGAAGCTGAAAGCCGGTCGACACCTGCTTGTAAGGGGTCTCGCGCTGCCCGCCGATCCGGTTGAAGGGCGAGAAATCGCGACGGTAGAGATCGGCGCCCAATGCGATGTTGCGGTCGAACAAATACGGCTCGGTGAAGCCAAGCTCGACCGACTTCGAATAGCTCGAATAGTTGATGCTGGCGCGCAGTTCCTGGCCCTTGCCCATGAAATTGCGCTGACGGATCGAGAGGTTGACTAGAATCCGCTCAAGGCTCGAGAAGCCGGCGGAGAGCTGCAATTCGCCAGTCGCCTTTTCCTCGACGTCAACGCCCAGGACGACGCGGTCCGGCGCCGAACCTTGAGTCTGCGTGACTTCCAGATCCTCCTGGAAAAAGCCGAGCGACTGGATACGGTCGCGCGAACGCTTAACCGCAATGGAGTTGAAGGGGTCCCCTTCCGCGACGCGGAATTCGCGGCGGATCACCTTGTCGCGAGTGATCGTATTGCCGTTGATGTCGATGCGCTCGACGTAAACGCGCGGAGATTCGGCCACCTCGAAGGTGACGCTCATCGTCAGCGCTTCCTTGTTGCGCTCGAAATTGGGCTGGATGTCGGCGAAGGCGTAACCGAACAGGCCCGCGCTTTCGTTCAGCGAGGTCACCGTGTCTTCGATCTGCTTGGCATTGTACCAGTCGCCGGCCTTCATCGGCAGCAGCCTGGTCATGTCCTCGCTCTTGAAGTCGCGGATCGCGCTTTCGACCTTCACGTCGCCAAACTTATAGCGTTCGCCTTCTTCCACCACGTAGGTGATGATGAAGTCCTGCTTGTCGGAGGTAAGCTCCGCCACCGCGGACACGACGCGGAAATCGGCATAGCCTTCGGTGAGGTAGAATTGCCGCAGCTTCTGCTGGTCAAAGGCGAGGCGATCGGGATCGTAGACCGCGCCGGAGCTCAGGAAGCTCAGCAGCCCGGTGCGCTTGGTCACCATTTCGCCGCGCAGGTCGCCGTCCGAGAACTTCTCGTTGCCGAGGATGTTGATTTCACGAATCTTGGAACGCGGGCCTTCGTTGATCTCGAACACGACGTCGACCCGGTTCTGTTCCAGCTGAACGATCTTGGGCTCCACCTGGGCAGCGAAGCGGCCCTGGCGGCGGTAGAGTTCAACGATCCGAGCGACGTCGGCGCGGGCCTTGGTGCGGGTAAAAATCTGGCGGGGCGCGAGGCGGATTTCAGGACCGATCTTGTCGTCCTTGAGGCGCTTATTGCCTTCAAGAACGATGCGGTTGATCACCGGGTTCTCGCGCACCTGGATGACCAGGTTGCCGGTATCGCCGCCAAGGATCTGGACGTCCGCGAACAATTCGGTCGCGTAGAGGTCGCGCAGGGCCTCGTCGAGGCGCTCGCGGGTATAGTTCTCGCCGGTGCGGAGTTTCATGTAGGAAACAACGGTTTCCGGCTCGAGCCGCTGGTTGCCGCTGACGGCGATCGAGCGAATGACCTGCGTCTCCGCCTGAGGCGCGGGAGCGACCTGCGGAAGCGTTGGGGCCGGCTGGCCGCCACCAGGCCCCTGCGTCTGCGCATAAGCGGGCGCGGTCAGGCCACCAAGGATGGTGCCGACGAGAAGTGCCGAGCACAGGCGCCGGCGCTGAAGGTTCTTCTTGTTCGCTGTCACGGGGTCCCCGCCCTAAAAATATGCCAGGCGCTTGACGCGCCCTCGCGTTTCCCTGTTGTCCCTAGCCCTGCCCGATCCACGTCAGTCGATCAAGCCGCCAAGCCGCGACCACAGGCCAAAAGACGCCAGATCGTTGAACGTCACAAACACCATCAACGCCAGAAGCGCCGCAAGCCCGGTGCGGAAGGCCCATTCCTGCGCTTCCGGCCTCAGCGGTTTCCGGCGCACCCCCTCAAGCACGTACAGGAGGAGGTGCCCGCCATCGAGCATAGGGATTGGCAACAGGTTGATGAAGCCCAGATTAATGGAGATGGCGGCGATGAAAAGGAGAAAGGCGAGCGGGCCGAGGCTTGCCTGCTCGCCGGAATATTTCGCGATCTTGAGCGGCCCGCCAAGCTCCTTCACGGATCGGGTGCCGGTGATGATCTGGCCGATGGCTTCCACGGTGGTGGTGAGCGTGTGCCAAGTCATACGGAAGGCGCCGCCGACCGCCTGACCGGCTGAGACTTTCTCAAGCACCGGCTGGCCGGTGACGCCGAGCATGCCGGTGCGAAATTCGTTGCCGAACTTGTCGCGCTGGACGTTGAGGGAGAGGCGCGCGGCGGCCTCGAACTTCTGCCCGCCGCGCTCGAAGGCGATGGTGACCTGCTTGCCCGGGTGAAGCACGACGTGGCGGGAAATGTCCTCGAAGCGGGAGACGCCGTTGCCGTCGATGGCGAGGATGCGATCGCCGGGCTTAAGGCCGGCCTGGGCGGCGGCGGTGCCGGGCGCGACGCCGGCGACGATCGGCGGGCTGCGGAAGTCGCCCATGGACATCAGAAAGCCGGTGAGGATGAGGAGGGCGAGGAGGAAGTTGGTGAACGGGCCGGCGGCGACGATCAGGAAGCGCTTCCACACCGCCTTGGACTGGAACGTCCGCGCGCGTTCTTCGGGCGGAAGCGCGAGCCATTCGGGGCTCGGCTGGCTTGCGGGGTTCATGTCGCCGGCGAACTTCACATAGCCGCCGAGCGGAAGCCAGGAGAGCTTCCAACGGGTGCCGCGCTTGTCGGTCCAACCGGCAATCTCCCGCCCGAAGCCGATGGAGAAGATATCGGCCTTCACCCCGAACCAGCGGCCGACGAAATAATGGCCGAGTTCGTGCACGAAGATCAGCGGCCCGATAACCAGCAGGAAGCTCAGGATGGTCCAGAAGAAACCGGGGCTGCCGCTCGTCAACGCATATACTTTCGCTTGATGGCCTGGGCCGCGCCGCGCGCCGCGCCGTCGATGGCGAGCACCTCCTCCACCGAAGCAGGCGCAGGCGGATCGCAGCTTGCCAGCGTTTCGGCCGCGACCGAGGCAATATCGAGGAAAGCTATCTCTTTGGCAAGAAAGGCTTCCACGGCGATTTCATTGGCGGCGTTGAGCACCGCTGGCCGGGCGCCGCCGCTGCGCAGCGCCTCCTGGGCAAGGGCGAGGGCGGGGAAGCGTGTGAGGTCGGGCGCTTCAAAGGCAAGCGTGCCGATGCGGACGAGATCGAGCCGCTCGCAGGGCGTTTCCATTCGCTCGGGGTAAGCCAGCGTGTAGGCGATGGGGATGCGCATATCGGGCGCGCCGAGCTGAGCGAGGAAGGAGCCGTCGACATATTCGACAAGGCTGTGGATCACCGACTGGGGGTGGATCACTACTTCAAACGCTTCGGCGGGGAGCGGGAAGAGGTGGAAGGCTTCGATCAGCTCGAGCCCCTTGTTCATCAAGGTCGCTGAATCGACGGAGATCTTGGCGCCCATCGACCAATTGGGGTGCGCAACCGCCTGCGCTGGCGTCATGTCCCGCATTTCGGCCAGGCTCTTGTCGCGGAACGGGCCGCCGCTTGCCGTCAGGATGATGCGGCGCACGGACGCCGGGCGGGCCGCGTCGAAGCATTGGAAGATGGCGTTGTGCTCGGAATCGACCGGCAGGATGACGGCGCCCGATGCAGCGGCGGCCCGCGTCATCAGCGTTCCGGCGGAAACCAGAGCTTCCTTGTTGGCGAAGGCGACCGTCTTGCCGCCGCGGATCGCCTCCATGGTAGGCGCAAGGCCGGCGCAGCCGACGATCGCCGCCATCGTCCAGTCGGCCCCGGCAGCGGCGGCTTCGAGTATGGCGTCAGGTCCGGCGGCGGCTTCGGTGGTGCTTCCGGCCAGCGCGGCGCGGAGCGGTTCGAGCAGGCTCTCGTCGGCGACGACCGCGCGCGCGGCGCCGACCTGCCGCGCCGCGGCGGCGAGGCCTTCGACGTCGCGATTGGCGGTAAGCGCGAGCACTTCGAAACGCTCGGGCGCGCGGGCGATAAGGTCGAGCGTGGAGCGGCCGACGGAGCCGGTCGCACCGAGAATGGTGACAGAGCGCTTAGCCGTCACGCGCCGCGCAGCACCAGGATGAGGAGCAGGATCGTTGCAATGGCGACGGGAAGCAGGCCGTCGACCCGGTCGAGCACGCCGCCATGACCGGGAAGGATGGAGCCGCTGTCCTTGACGCCCAGCCGGCGCTTGACCTTGCTTTCGTAAAGGTCGCCGAGCTGGGCAAGGATGCCCATTGGCGCTCCCGCAACCATGAACAGAAGATCGAGGCCGAAGAAGTAAGCAGCTAGGCCCCCAACCACCGCCGCGCCCAGCATGCCGCCGAAGAGGCCGGACCAGGTCTTGTTGGGGCTGATCTTCGGCGCGAGCTTGGGTCCGCCGACCGAGCGGCCGGCGAAGTAAGCGAAGATGTCGGTCGACCAGGTCACCAGCATGGCCCAGAAGACGAGGTCGAAGCGCGCCCATTCCAGCACCAGAAGCGCGAAAGCGGGGGCGCCGACGTAGAACAGGCCCCAGCCTGCGGACAGGCGGCGGCTGACCAAGGCATAGAGCAAGGCGACGGCAGCCATGGCCACGAAGCCGATCCAGAGCTGGTCGAAGCTTTCGAGGAAGATGCCCTCGACGCCGTCGATGACGTCGATCTCGCCTACGGGATAGAGATATTGCGTGACCGCAAGCAAAGCGACGACGAGCAGCGCGGCGCCGGCATAGCTTCGGGTGCGGCCAGTGCGGTGCATGTCGCCCCATTCGACCAGCATCACCGCGGCGCCGGCGGCGACCAGCAGCCGGAACACCCAGCCGCCGATATAGATCGCGGCGCAGGCGACGGCGATCATGACCACGCCCGCGACGAAGCGGGTGGGGAGATCGCTATTCTTCTTCGCGGGCGCGGTGCTCATCGGCCACCGAAGCGCCGGTCGCGCCCGGCAAAATCGGCAAGCGCTTCGTTGAGCGCAGCGGCGTCGAAATCCGGCCAGAGCCGGTCAACGAAGACGAGTTCGGCATAAGCCGCCTGCCAGAGCAGGAAGTTGGACAAGCGATGCTCGCCTGACGTGCGGATCACGAGATCGAGCGGCGGCAGGCCGGCGGTGTCGAGCTGCGCTTCGATCGCGGCTTCGTCGATGTCAGCCGGCGCAAGCTCGCCCGCCGCGACGCGTTCGGCGAGGCTGCGCGCGGCGTTGACCAGCTCGGCGCGGGACCCGTAGTTGAGCGCGATCGCCAGCGTCATCCGCTCATTGTTGGCCGTGCGGGTCACCGCCTGATCGACCAATTTGGCAACATCGGCCGGAAAGGCCTTGTGATCGCCCAAAATTATCAGGCGAACGCCTTCTTTGTGAAGAGCGTTCAATTCGGCACCGATGTAGAAACGCAGCAAACCCATCAGGTCGCTGATTTCCGTCTCCGGACGCCGCCAATTCTCCGATGAGAAAGCATAAAGCGTCAGGCACTGGACACCGGCCTCGCCCGCGGCGCGGATGGTGCGGCGGGCCGCTTCGGCGCCCTGGCGGTGGCCGGCGGCGCGGGGCAGCCCCCTCGCCTTCGCCCAGCGACCGTTGCCGTCCATGATGATGGCGACATGGCGCGGAACGCCGCCGCCTGAAGCCTCGCCCTCCACGGCAGGCGCGGTCGTTTTGGCCGCTTTGCCGATCACCTTGTCATGATTTCCTTTTCCTTGGCCGCGGTGGCGGCGTCGATGTCCTTGATCGTGTCGTCGGTCAGCTTCTGCACTTCGGTTTCGAGCCGCTTGCGCTCGTCCTCGCTGATCTCGTGCTTTTTCTCATCCTGCTTCAGGCTGTCCATTGCATCGCGGCGAACGTTGCGGACCGCAATCCGTGCCTTTTCAGCATATTGGCTGGCAAGCTTGGCAAGTTCCTTGCGGCGTTCCTCGGTAAGATCCGGGATCGGCAGGCGCAGGGTTTGGCCTTCGCTGATCGGGTTCAAGCCGAGGCCGGCGGAGCGGATCGCTTTCTCCACCGCGCCGACATTCGAGCGGTCCCAGACCTGCACCGACAGCATGCGCGGCTCGGGCGCCGACAGGGTCGCAACCTGGGCCAGCGGCATGTGCGAGCCATAGACTTCCACCGTCACCGGCTCGAGCAGGCTGGTAGAGGCGCGGCCGGTGCGAAGGCCGCCAAGATCGTGCTTCAGCGACTCGATCGCGCCGCTCATCCGGCGCTGAACGTCGGCCTTTTCGTAGGCGGGCATGTCTCTACTCCTCGTTCTGAACGATCGTTGCGGTGCCTTCGCCGCCGAGCACGCGGACAAGATTGCCCTGCTCGCGGATGTTGAAGACGACGATCGGGATATTGTTGTCTCGGCAAAGGGCAACTGCGCTTGCGTCCATGACCTTCAAATCGTCCGCAAGGACGCGGTTGAAGGGCACGCTTTCGTACCGCTTGGCCTCTTTCTTCTTCTTCGGGTCCGCATCGTAGACCCCGTCGACGCTGGTGCCCTTGAAGAGGGCGTCGCAGTTCATCTCGGCGGCGCGCAGGGCGGCGGCGGTGTCGGTGGTGAAATACGGATTGCCGGTGCCGGCGGCGAAGATCACCACGCGGCCTTTCTCCATATGCCGGACCGCACGGCGGCGGATGTAAGGTTCGGAGATGCTGGCCATCGGGATCGCCGACTGGACGCGGGTGTCGACGCCGATCTTCTCGAGCGCGTTCTGCATGGCGAGCGCGTTCATCACGGTCGCGAGCATGCCCATATAGTCGGCGCTGGCGCGGTCGAAGCCCTTTGCCGCGCCGGCAAGGCCGCGGAAGATGTTGCCGCCGCCGACCACGATGCACAGCTCGTAGCCCGCTTCCTTCGCGTCGGCGATCTGGCGGGCCATGGTGCCGGTGGTTTCCGGGTCGATGCCGAACTGGCCCTCGCCCATCAGCACTTCACCGGAAAGCTTGAGAAGGATGCGGTTGAAGCGCGGGCGCGGCATGAGTGCGTCGGGTCCGATCGGCCGGAGAAACTGGAATGGAGGCCTTACTAAGCCGGGGCGGCTTCCCTGCCAAGCATGTTCCCATGTGCTGTTTGTGTGCAGAAGCGGGGCAAAGAAAAGGGCGGGCAGCAGGCCGAGCTCCGCTCTGGCCTGGCTGCCCGCCCCTGAACTCCGGCGTCGCGAGTGAACGCGCCGGCGGAGGATCTGTATTTGCTTAGGCGGCCTTACCGACGCCCGAAGCCGCGGCGACTTCGGCTGCGAAGTCGCTGGTCGCTTTTTCGATGCCTTCGCCGAGCTGGAAGCGGACAAAGCCCGCAACCTGGATCGGTGCGCCGACCTTTTTGGATTCGGCGGCAACGACGTCTTCGATCTTGGTCTTGTTGTCCATCACGAAGAGCTGGCTCAAGAACGCCATTTCCTTGCGGAACTTGGCCAGCGCGCCTTCCACCATCTTTTCGATGATGTTCTCAGGCTTGCCGCTTTCCTTGGCCTTTTCAGCCGCGATCGAACGCTCGCGCTCGACCAGGTCGGAATCGAGATCCTCCCCGCGCAGCGCGAGCGGGTTGGCCGCCGCGATGTGCATGGCGAGCGACTTGCCGAGCGCCTGAAGCGCCTCCTTGTCGCCGGTGCTCTCAAGCGCGACGAGCACGCCGATCTTGCCGAGGCCGGTTGCGGCGGCGTTGTGGACGTAGGAGACGACAACGCCGTCGCCGACTTCCAGAACGGCGGCGCGGCGAAGCGACTGGTTTTCGCCAATGGTCGCTATGTTCGCGGTCAGTTTCTCCTCAACGGTGCCCCCGGCGGGCCAAGCAGCCGACTTCAGCGCTTCGACGTCGCTGCCGGTGTCGAGCACGAGTTCAGAAACCGTGCGAACGAACTCCTGGAACTGCTCGTTCTTGGCGACGAAATCGGTTTCGGAGTTCACCTCGACAACGGCGCCCTTGGTGCCGCGGACGGCAACGCCGACCAGGCCTTCGGCGGCGGTGCGGCCGGCCTTCTTGGCGGCGGCGGCGAGGCCCTTGGTGCGCAGCCAATCGATGGAGGCTTCCATGTCGCCGCCATTTTCGTTGAGCGCCTTCTTGCAGTCCATCATGCCGGCGCCGGTGCGCTCGCGCAGTTCCTTGACGGAAGCGGCCGTGATCTCAGCCATGTCTCATATCCTCCAGTAAAAATTGGCACATCCGTTCGCATCGAGCGAAGTCGAGATGCGGCTGTGCAGCGCCCCTCGACTTGGGTCCCGTCGAAATCGCATTTCGATGGCTCCCCCGCCCGGGACGAACGGAGGAGGGAGCGAGTCCCTCCTCCTAATTGCTTATGCGTCGGCCAGTGCGGCTTCGGCCGGCGGGGCGTCCATCGAGCCGATGTCCTCGCCGCGGTTGGCAGCGCCGCCCGACTTGCCCGCGAGAACCGCGTCGGCGATCGCATCGCAGTACAAGCGGATCGCGCGGCTGGCGTCGTCGTTGCCGGGAACCGGGAACGAGATGCCCTGCGGCGAAGCGTTCGAATCGAGGATCGCGACCACGGGGATGCCGAGCACGTTGGCTTCCTTGATCGCCAGCTCTTCCTTGTTGGCGTCGATCACGAACATCACGTCCGGAATGCCGCCCATGTCGCGGATGCCGCCGAGCGAAAGCTCGAACTTGTCGCGCTCGCGGGTGAGCTGAAGCACTTCCTTCTTGGTGAGGCCGGCGGTGTCGCCCGACAATTGCTCTTCAAGGCTCTTGAAGCGCTTGATGGAGCCCGAGATGGTCTTCCAGTTGGTGAGCATGCCGCCCAGCCAGCGGTGGTTGACGAAATGCTGGCCCGAACGGCGGGCGGCTTCGGCGATCGGCTCCTGCGCCTGGCGCTTGGTGCCGACGAAGAGGACCTTGCCGCCCGAGGCGACGGAGCCGCGAACGAAGTCGAGCGCGCGCGCGAAAAGCGGCACGGTCTGCGACAGGTCGATGATGTGAACCCCGTTCCGCTCGCCGAAGATGTACGGCTTCATCTTCGGGTTCCAGCGGTGGGTCTGGTGGCCGAAATGCGCTCCGGCCTCAAGCAGTTGCTGCATGGAAACGTCAGTTGACGCCATGTTGTAGTCTCCTTCCGGTTATACCTCTGCAGCGCCGAGAGACCGGGTAAGACCCAGCCACCGGTTATGATGGCCCTGCATGTGGAATGGCGCGCGTTTAGCGGGGAGAGGCAGCGAAATCAAGGGATTCGACGGGGCGCGCCGGCGTGCAGGCGCGGGGGGCGAGAAGTCACTGCGCTTCACCCCTTACCGTCATGCCAGCGAAGGCTGGCATCCATGCGGAGTT
>DASVUO010000149.1:0-3487 GCA_036386995.1 Allosphingosinicella sp.
GATCCTCGCGGCCTCAGCCTTTCACGCCGCCGGCCGCACGGACGTCGCCGAGATCCAGGACGCCTACCAGCTCCTCGCGCCGATGCTCGGCGCCGGCATCGCAAGCACGCTCTTTGCCGTCGCCCTCCTCGCATCGGGCCAGAACAGCACCATCACCGCGACGCTCGCCGGCCAGATCGTGATGGAAGGCTTCCTCGACATCCGCCTCCCCGCCTGGCTCCGCCGCCTCGTCACGCGCCTCCTTGCGATCGTGCCGGCGGTGATCGTCGCAATTCTGTATGGGACCAGCGGCACGGCAAAATTGCTGGTGCTGAGCCAGGTCATCCTCTCGCTCCAGCTCCCTTTCGCGGTGGTGCCGCTGGTCCGCTTCACCAGCGACAAGGCAAAAATGGGCGCCTTCGCCAACCCCCTCTGGCTCAAGCTCGGCGCCTGGGCAATCTCCGCCCTCATCATCGCTCTCAACCTCAAGCTGCTCTGGGACTTCTTCGGAGGCTGAGGGCGGCGCCGAGCAGTCGGCCCGAGCGGAACTTGGAGCGCGTATCGGCGCTGGAGAGTCATGGCGCGACGTGACAAGAGGCTACAGCGGATGCGAGCCGATCCGGAGGATCGATGCGGTGCAGATTGCCAGAGCCGCCGCTGCGGCTGCTCAGGAGGATGAGCGATGAGGCCTGAACTCTATGAAGTTGTAATCAGCCATCTCTCCGAAGAGGATGGTGGCGGGTACCTTGCGACTGTTCCGGAGCTGCCAGGCTGCATTTCCGACGGGGAGACGCAGGAGGAGGCGATCCGAAGCGTTCGGGATGCAATCACCGCTTGGATTGCAACAGCAGAGGACCTCGGTCGCGAGATTCCGGCACCCCGGCTCGCTTACGCCTAAAAGCAAGCGTCTCGCCTAAGCCCAGTGCGCGGGCCGTTAGCGATAAGCTATCTCACCCCTCGCCGCGGCGCCTTGGGTGGCCGGTGGCGACGCCGCCGGAGAGGCGGGCGACGTGGGGGTAGCGTTCGGCGATCTCGGGCGTGTAGCCGAGGTTGAAGACGGTTTCCGACTTCTTGGGGCGCTCCGGCCGGTCATAATAGGTGCCGAACAGCTTGTCCCACAGGAAGGTGGTGATGCCGTAATTGCCATTTTCGTCGTGGAAGTGGTGCGCCATGTGGCGCTTCTTCATGTCCTGCAAAACCTTGCGCTTCGGCTTGTAGGCGAGGTGCTGGATGCAGTGGACGAATTCGTAGAAGCAGGTGGTCAAGAGGCCGGTGGCGAACGCCGCCATTGCCGCGCCGAAGCCTGAGCCCGGAACGATCGCTTCGCCGATCGCCCAGCCGAGCGGCAGGGTGGCGAGGCCGATGGTCGGCAGCGTCGTGTGCAGCGCGCCGAACAGCACTTCCAAGTGGTTCGGATCCTGGTGGTGATCGTAATGGATTCGCTTCCAGGTCGAGGCGAGGGCCGGCACCTTGAACATCCAGCGGCTGTGCAGCACCCAACGGTGAAGCACGTACCAGACGAGCGGATAGATGAAGGTCGCGACGCCGACGGCGGCGAGGGTCGGCAGCAGCGGCGCCGGGCGGTAGGCGAACAGCACCACCGCAACCGCCGACAAAAGCAGGTAGGCCATGATCGCCGGGTACTGGAAATAAGCGATAACGAGCTCACGGAACGTCATCTTGTCGAGATGATGCTCACGCCTCCAAAAGCCAGGCCGCAGCGCAGTTGCGAGTTTCACGTTGAAATCCCTCAGCTTTTTGTGCGGCGCCAGGGGCGCGCGCGGTCCATCCCTATATGGGGAGACGCCATGAAGACTCAATAAGGCGGTTTTTTGGCAGGGGCGCCGCGCGTCGCGAACGCCCCTGCCGGGATGCGGCGGGGCCAGATACGGCCCCGCCACGCAACCAACCCTTAGAATTCGCCGGCGACGCCGACGCGGAACGCATTGTTCTTGTTGCCGGCAAAGGAGAAGCCGGCACCGATAGCGAGCGGCGTATCGCCGCCGATCCGGTGCATGATCGAGCCGCCGACGGCATATTCGCCGCGGAAGGTGGCGCCGTTAATCACGTAGCTGGTCCGGCCCGCTTCCGACGGCATCGGCGCCTGGCCGATGGCGACTGCTGCGGCGATGCCCTGACGCGCATCGCGGCGATCGATGTCGCGAAGGTCGTAGAGGTTGTCGACGCGGCTGGTGAGGCCGGTCATCCCCGCCTGGAGCGCCGTGATCTGGCCCGCCTGGGTGGTGGACGCACCCTGAAGCGCCTGAAGCGTCGGGATGATCGTGGTGTTGCGGCCAAGCGTGCCATTGGCGTCCACCGTGGCGACGCTGATCGTGCCGGTCTGCGCCGCGGTGCTTGCCGCAATGTCGCCGACGCGGACGGAGCTGCCCGTGCCGCCAAGCGTCACCTGGTTCGCCGCCGTGGTGGTGGCGTTGAAGCCGATGGCGGTGGAGCCGGCCTGGGCAGCGTTGGCGTTCTTGCCGACGGCCGTTGCATTGTCTCCGCCGGCAACGGCCTGGTGGCCGGCGGCGAGCGAGGTTGCGCCGGTTGCGCGCGACTGCCAGCCGAACGCTTGTGCGCCGCGGCCCGAAGCCACCGACTCGCCGCCGACGGCGGTGGAGTGGAAGCCGGAGGCAAGGGCATTGTCGCCGATCGCAACCGCGTCTTCATCGCTGGCGATGGCGAGGTTACCGACGGCGGTGGTGGTCAGCGCGGTGGCACGGGCGCCTTCGCCGACTGCAGTGGAGCGGATGCCGCTTGCCGTGGTGAGGTGGCCAAGCGCCGTGGCGCGTTCGGCGGTGGCATTGGAGCGCCAGCCGAAGGCGGTCGCGCCGGGGCCGGTTGCAATGCTTTCGCCGCCGACAGCCGTGGTCGAATTGCCGGTCGCCATCGCGTCCGTACCGAAGGCGATGGCGTCGACGCCGTTGGCAACCGCGCCGTCGCCGTCATTGTCGCTGTCGCTGCCGAGCGCGATCGCGCCAACGCCGCGCGCTTCGCTGTCCGCGCCGATCGCAATGCCGGCCTGATCGGTAGCAAGCGCGCCGAACGCGCCGCCGTCGCTGTTGCCGCCGATGGCGATACCGCCGCCGGCCAAAGCGGCCGCGTCGTTGCCGACAACCGTGCTTTGATCGCCGGTTGCGCGGGCATTGTCGCCCACCGCGGTTCCGCCGACACCGAGCGCAAGGCTGTTGGTGCCGCATTCGGTGCTGTCCGCGGGCACGCCGTTATTGCACGGCGGCGTCGGATCGGCCCAGGCGGGCGCTGCTGCAAAGGCGGCTGCCGACAAAAGTACGGCCTTGAGGGCGAGTGTCTTCATGAATTTTCCTTCCCTGGAAACGCAGCCAACTGCGGGCTGCGAGGAGAGCTACGGGGGCGGGGCGCGCGCGGATGCAGCGGAAAGCGAAAGTTTTTGAAGGTGCCGTTGCTGGGGGCGGTGCAGTGTGGCAGACCCCCGTCGTGGATAACCCCGCTGCAGCTTCGGATCGCGATGGCCTTTCGCGCGCGCTCG
>DASVUO010000150.1:0-3028 GCA_036386995.1 Allosphingosinicella sp.
CTCGCTTTCGCCAGGTATCGCGCCGGGGACGTGAAAGGCGCGGCCGATGCCGCTGATCCGGGGTGGCGCCTCGCGGGAAATCGAGTCGCGGATAATCTTGCGCAGCACTTCCGCCCGTTCAGCCGAATAAGCGATCTGCGCGTCCGGCGCGGTCAGCCGTACTTCTCCGCTTCGGCCGGTGACCGGCGCGGCGAGGAGAAGCAGTTCGGTGCCCTTTTTTAGCTTGGGCGCCTTGCCCTTCGCATCGCGGGGCAGATCAACGACGTAGCTGATCCGCGAGGCGAGGCCTTCGGGCGCGCGAATGAGGGAGACGACCTGCGCCTGAACAAGCAGCCGCGCCAGGCCGGGGCGCACGTCCGGGACCGACGCAGGCTTAAGCGCGGTGGCGCCGGTCACGCGCACATGCGCCGCAATGGGGGCGGAAATGCCAAGGTCGGCCAGGTCGGCATAGGTCAAAGCAGACGGGGAGACCGTTTGCGAATCGGCCGGCGCGGCCACCGCCAGCAGGCCCACGGCGGCGGCGGCGGCGAATCTTAATTTTCTAAAAATCATTCCGGCCCCGCAAATTAAGGTTCGATTGTCATACGCTTAGCTTCCTGAACCGCAGATTTCAGCCGTTTTTACGCCGGTACCGGGAGATTACGAGAGGATTGCGTCGCCCAAAGCGACGCGATAGAGACCCACCTTATCGATGATATGTTGAAACATCGATGAACCGATGGGACGGCAGTGCGTTCAAAATGCGCGCCGATCCCCGGCTGTAGGATGAGAGAGGGAGCGTGGCTGGTTAATGGCATATGCTGACAACACTAAGATGAGCTCGAGCCGGATCACGGCGATCGTGATCGTTGCGCTGCTCCACGCTCTTCTCGGCTACGCCTTTGTCACTGGTCTGGCCTTCAATGTGGTCAAAAAAGTGGCGGCGGACCTGAAAACCTTCAACGTCGAGGAGCCGCCGCCCCCCGAAGAGGAGCCGCCGCCCCCGCCGCCGGAAGTGGTCCCGCAGACCCCGCCGCCGGTTGTGTCGCCGCCGCCGATCGTGCGCACCAACACGCCGCCGCCGCCGATGCAGACGGTAAGGGACGCGCCGCCCTTTGTGCCAACGAACACGGCGCCGCCTGCGCCGCCGGCTCCGCCCGCGCCGCCTGCGCCCCCGCCCCCGCCTCCTCCTCCGCCGCCCGCGAAGAAGGTTGAGCCGGCAAAGGCGCGCGCGAACCTCGCGTCCTACGTGTCGGACGACGATTACCCGGCGTCCGCCATCCGCAGCGAGGAACAGGGTACTACCCGTTTCCGCCTCACGGTTGGACCCAACGGCCGCGTTTCCGATTGCCAAATTACGGGCTCAAGCGGCTCCTCCGCTCTGGACTCCACGACCTGCCGCCTGATGAGGAGCCGCGCGAAATTCTCGCCGGCAACCGACAGCAACGGCAATCCCACCGGGGACACGGTCCCAGGCGCGATTAAATGGGTGCTCCCCCGCGAGTAAGGATTTCGGACGGCTTCTACCCTTTGAACTGAGAGGAAAGTTACTGACATGACCACCCCAGCAGCAGGCGCCCACGAGGGCGGCAACCCCTACGGCCTGATCGCCGCTCTTGAGCAGGGCGGTCTTATCGCCCAGGTGACCTTCGGCATTCTCGTCATCATGTCGGCCGCGTCCTGGTACGTGCTGTTCGTGAAGCTGTTCGAACAGCAGAAGATCATCAACCAGGGCAAGCGCGCCCGCTCCACCTTCTGGCAGGCCGGAACGTTGCGCGACGGCGCCAACAAGCTGGAAAAGAACAGCGCCTACCGCCAGATCGTCGACGACGGCATCCTGGCTCTCGAACAGCATGACAAGCTGACCGATCCCATCGATCAGCACGACTGGATGCAGAACTCGCTGGCCCGCAGCCAGGGCGCCATTGCGTCCAAGCTGTCCAACGGCCTGGCGCTGCTCGCCACCGTCGGTTCGACGTCGCCGTTCGTTGGTCTGTTCGGCACCGTGGTCGGCATCTACCGCGCGCTGATCAAGATCGGCGCCGCCGGTCAGGCATCGATCGACGCGGTCGCCGGTCCGGTCGGTGAAGCACTGATCATGACCGCGCTCGGCCTCGCCGTGGCGGTTCCCGCCGTGCTTGCCTACAACTGGCTGCAGCGCCGCAACAAGGCGATCATCGAGGAGCTCGCCCGCTTCTCCAACGATCTCCACGGCTACATGATGTCGGGCGGCACCGTGAAGCCGGCCACCGCCCGCGCCGGCGCCACCGCCGCGACCAGTGCGACCAGCGCCAAGGCCGCGACGTCGCCGGGCGGCACCACCGCCACCGGCAGCGCCATCGGCACGACCCACTCGGGCCCGAAGAAGGTCTAAGCAAAACCCCGGCGGGCAGATCCTCCGCCCGCCGGGACTTTTGCGAAGATGACCAGGTCTCGAGACAGAGAATAGGAAGCTAGTATGGCAATCAGTGCCGGCCCCTCAGATGACGACGCCCCGATGTCCGACATCAACACGACGCCGCTCGTCGACGTCATGTTGGTGCTCCTGATCATCTTCCTCATCACCGTCCCGGTTGTGGTTCAAACGGTGGACGTCAGCCTGCCGAAGGTGCAGTTCGAAGCCACCACCACCAAGCCGGAAAACGTGTCCCTGTCGGTGCGCGGAACGGCTGACGGCGGCTGCGAGGTCTATTGGGGTCTTCAGAAGATGAACGCCGAGCAGCTGCTCGAGCGGGCCGTCAAGAAGCTCGAGGACGACATCAAGCGCCTCGGCGGCGTTGAGAACATGACCGAAGAGAATATGCCGGAAGTGCATGTCCGCGGTGACATCAACACGCCCTACAAGTGCGTCGGCGGCGCGGTGTTCCAGATGCAGCGAGCCGGTTTCTCGCGGGTCGGCTTCATTTCCGAACCGCCTCCCGGCGGCGCCGTTCAGCGGAACTAATGACCCATCGGGTTCTAGGAGTTTAGATAATGGCAGGTGCAGTCAGCGCATCCGAAACCGAACCGATGATGGACATCAACACCACGCCGTTGATCGACGTGATGC
>DASVUO010000151.1:0-10996 GCA_036386995.1 Allosphingosinicella sp.
CCCCGCCGGGGAGAGGGAGTTTAAGTCGGCAGGGGTGTCTACGTCGGTGAGAGTTTCACGCACATCCAAGCTCCAGCCCAAGGCCTCAATCCTCGTAAGCGTTTCCGCCGCGACGGTGTTCGTGCTCCAGGCGATGGCTTCAAACAGCGATGCCTCAAAGCGGTTTAGGCCCAGGAGAACGTAGCCGCCGTCCACCGCCGGGTGGATCACTGCGTCATGCGTGGCGAGCGCCTCCGCCGCGGAGCTGAGGCGACGGCGGTCGAGGTTTGGGCAATCCGCACCGATCAGCAGCACAGGCTCCTGCCTCAGCACGCGCTCGGCGGCGCGGCCGAGGCGTTGGCCAAGGTCGCCTCCGCCTTGGGCATTGAAGTGGAGGGGCGGGCCGCTGTACCACTCGACTGGATCGGGTTCGCCGCACAGCTCGACGGCGAGGCCGCTGGCACGGGCCTCCGTCACAATGTGCTCCAGCATCTCCCCAGCAAGCTTTGCAGCGCCTTCCGCGCCCAAGGCAGGGATCAGCCGCGTCTTCACCTTCCCGGGCACCGGCGCCTTGGCAAAGATAACGACGCGGGTCATCCCCGGCGCCAGCGGTGGAAGCGCTCCACCCATTGGAGCAGCCGCTCGGGCTTGTGCGCTTTCTTCCACTCACCGGCGGCGTATTTGTTGGCTTCGGCCATGGTCGGATAAGCGTGGATCGTGCCGAGGATCTTGTTGAGGCCGAGCCCGTGCTTCATCGCCAGCGTCAGTTCAGCAGTCAGCTCGCCCGCATGAGCGCCCACGATGGTTGCGCCGAGGATGCGGTCCTTCCCGGGCTGGATGAGCAGCTTGACGAAGCCGCTGCGCGTACCTTCGGCGACGGCGCGATCGAGGTGGTCGAGGCTGTAGCGGACAAGTTCGTATTTTACGCCCGCTTCCTTGGCGGAAAGCTCGTTGTGGCCGAGGTGCGCGACTTCCGGATCTGTGTAGGTGACCCAGGGGAGGACCGAATAATCCGCGCGGTATTTGCGCAAGGAGCCAAACAGGGCGTTGACCGCGGCGTACCAGGCCTGATGCGCCGCGAAGTGGGTGAATTGGTAGGGGCCGGCAACGTCGCCGACGGCCAGGATGTTGGGGTACTTGGTCTGCAGCGAGTCGTCTGTTGTAACGGTGCCTTTTGTGTCGATGCCGAGTTCTTCCAAGCCGTAGCCGGTCAGGCGGGCGTGGCGCCCGACGGCGACGATCAGCTCGTCGAACAGGAGAGGGTCTTCGGCGCCTTCGGGGCTGCGGAGGATCAAGGTCTTGCCATCAACGCGCACCGCTTGGGTGTTTGTCCGGATGTCGATACCCTCGCCGCGCAGGGTGGCCTCAAGGAGCAGGGAGACGTCCTCATCCTCCTTGGACAGGATGCGGCCGCTGCCTTCGACCTGCGTCACTTTGGAGCCGAGCCGAGCAAACGCTTGCGCAAGCTCGGTGCCGATTGGGCCTCCGCCGATAATCGCAATTCTGCCGGGGACCTCGGGGCGGTGGCGAAGCGCGTCCCACAGGGTGTCGCTGGTCAGATAGCCGGAGCCGGCGAGGCCGGGGATGTCCGGCACGAACGGCTCTCCGCCCGCCGCGATGACGATTGAGCGTGCGGTGAGGCGCTCGCCGCCGTCGATCTCCACCGTCCACGGATCGACCAGGCGCCCGTGGCCCTTGCGTACGTCGACGCCGAGCTTCGTGTAGCGCTCGACGCTGTCGGCGGGGGCGATGTCCTCGATGGCCTTGAAGACGCGCTCCATCACCGCGTCGAAGCGGACGCGGCCGGTGGCTTCGAGGCCGAAGCTTCCCGCCTCGGCAATAGTATGCGCGGCCTTGGCGCTTGCGAGCAGCGCCTTGGAGGGGACACAGCCGGTGTTGAGGCAGTCGCCGCCCATTTCCTTCGCCTCGATCAGCGTCACCTTGGCGCGGACGGTTGCGGCGATCAGCGAGGTGACGAGGCCGCCGGCGCCGGCACCGATCACGATCAGGTTGCGGTCGAAGCGCTTCGGCTTGGTCCAACCTTTGTAGAGGCGGCGGCCCCGCCACCAGCCGACCGCCCACTTCGCAAGCAGCGGAAACAGGCCGAGGAGCAGGAAGGAGCCGAGCAGGGCAGGGGAGAAGATGTCGCCGGTGCTTTCAACCCGCGCAAGCTGGGTGCCCGCGTTGACGTAAACGAAGGTGCCGGGGAGCATCCCCACCTGGCTGACCAAGGCGTAGGGGATCAACCGCATGGCCGTGAGGCCCATCGCGAGGTTGATCAGGAAGAAGGGGAAGATCGGGATCAGCCGCAGGGTGAGGAGGTAGAAGGCGCCATCCTGAGCGACACCCCGATCCACGGCCGCGACGCGAGCGCCGAAGCGGGCCTTCACCCAGTCGCGCAAGAGATAGCGGGAGGAAAGGAAGGCGAAGCTTGCGCCGACCGTGGCCGCCAGCGAGGCGACAAGCGTGCCTTGCCACAGGCCGAAGATCGCACCCGCCGCGAGGGTGAGGATCGCCGCGCCCGGCAGCGAAAGCGCGGTGACTGCGACGTAGAGCAGGAAGAAGGCGGCGATCGCTTGCAACGGGTTCGCCTCCACGTAGGCGGCGAGATCGGCCTGACGCGCCTTGAGTTCGGCAAGCGTGAGGAACCTGCCGAGATCGAAGAAGAAGAAGGCGGCGACCGCGCCCACAAGGAGGGCGAGGAGGAGGATTTTACCGGCGGTGCCTTTCATGGCGGCGGGGGTTAGCACCGGGGCGGCTTTTCGCCTAATCAGGCGGGGTGAGCGTTCCCCAGCCCTTATCGCCTTTCCTCGATCCCGCCGCGCGGCGGCTGGACGCGGCGAAGTTTCGCGATCCCCAACTAACGGCGAAGGGGGAGAAGCGGGCTTCGGTCGCGCTTCGGCGGCTCGAGACCCTGTGGCTGAACACGGGCACGCTCTGCAACCTTGCCTGCGCCAGCTGCTACATCGAAAGCTCCCCCAAGAACGACGCGCTGATCTACCTCAGCCTGGCGGAGGCGGAGCGGTTCCTGGACGAGGCGCTGGTGCTCGGCACGCGCGAGATCGGTTTCACAGGCGGCGAGCCGTTCATGAACCGCGAGGCGCCGGCAATGATCGCGGCGGCGCTTGAGCGCGGCTTCGAGGTGCTTGTGCTGACCAACGCGATGCGCCCGATGCGGCGCTTCGAGGATACGCTGAAGCCGCTTGCCGGACGCAAGCTGACGATGCGGGTGAGCCTCGATCACCATACCATGACAGTACACGAAGCGGAGCGCGGTGCCGGCTCGTGGGTGAAGGCGCTAGACGGGCTGAAGTGGCTCGCGGCGAACAACTTCCGGATCGCAATCGCCGGGCGGCAGCTCCCCGGCGAGAGCATGGCGGAAGCGGAAGCAGGCTACGCGCGGCTGTTCGCCGAGCTCGGGCTCGACGTGGCGGGCGGGTTGGTGCTGTTCCCGCCCATGGACGAGACGGCGGACGTTCCGGAGATCACCGAAGCGTGCTGGGGCATCACCGGCGTCTCGCGCGACGCAATGATGTGCGCGTCCAGCCGGATGGTGGTGAAGCGGCGCGGCGAGGCGGCGCCAAGGGTCGTGGCCTGCACCCTGCTCCCTTACGACGACGGCTTCTCACTCGGCGCTACGCTCGCGGAAGCGGCGAAGGGCGTAATGCTCAACCACCCCCATTGCGCGAAATTCTGCGTTCTCGGCGGGGCGAGCTGTTCGGGCTGAGATGCTGTCGGTGGTGATTCCGGCACTGGACGCGGCGGCGACTTTGCCGGGGTGTTTGGAGGCGCTCGGCCCGGTGCCGGATTTGGTGGTGGTAGACGGCGGCTCGCGCGATGGCACTCGGCAGATCGCCTCGGCTGCGCGTGCGCGGGTGGTGGATTCGCCGCGTGGGCGCGGTGTGCAACTTGCCGCCGGCGCGGATGCGGCGCGGAGGGATTGGCTGCTGTTTCTGCATGCCGATACGCGGCTTGCCACCGGTTGGCGAAGCGTGGCCGAGGCCCACATGGCGCGCCGCGCGGAGGCAGCCTGCTTTCGCTTCCGCCTGGACGACGCCGCGTGGCAGGCGCGGGTGATCGAGCGTGGTGTTGCGGCGCGGGTGCGGCTGCTGGGCCTGCCTTATGGCGATCAGGGGCTGCTCGTGTCGCGGGCGCTGTACGACGCGGTGGGCGGGTACCAGCCGCTGCCGTTGATGGAGGATGTCGATCTGGTGCGGCGGATTGGGCGGCGGCGTCTGGTTACGCTGAGTGCGGCGGCGGTGACGTCGGCGGAGCGGTGGCGGCGGGACGGCTGGGTGCGGCGCTCGGGGCGCAACCTGGCGTGCCTGGCGCTGCATGGCATGGGGATGAGCGCGGAACGGGTGGCGAAGTTCTATGGCTGATGCGGACGAACTCTATGCACGCGGCGAGGCGGCGCTTCGGGCCGGCGACAAGGCCGCCGCACGGGATTGGTTCCGGCAGTCGGGCGGGCTCGGCCGGCTCGACGCGGCGGTGATCTACGCCAACTTCCTCGCCAACGGCGTGGGCGGCGAGCGGCAGTGGCAGAACGGCCTGGCGATGCTCCGCGCGCTCGCCAAGGTGAACAAGCGCTCGGCGCGTGAGCTGGCGCTGATCGAGGCGATGGCGCTGGATGCAGAAGGCAACCCGCTCGCGCTTCCGCCGGCAGAGGCGATTTGCGAGGCGCCACGGATCGTGGCCTATCGCAGCCTCTTCTCAGCGGCCGAATGCGCGTATCTGATCGAGGCTGCGCGACCGATGCTGACGCCGGCGCTGATTGTGGACGTAAAGACCGGCACGCAAAAGCGCGACCCGGTGCGGGTTTCGGACGGTTGCGGCTTTACCTGGCCGCTGGAGAACCCGGCGGTGCACGCGCTGAACCGGCGCATCGCGGCGGCGGCGGGAACGGTGCCGGAGCAAGGCGAGCCGCTGCAAATCCTGCGTTACTTGGTCGGCGGCGAGTATAAGCCGCATTTCGACTCCATCCCCGGCTTCGGAAACCAGCGCGCATTCACCGTGCTGGTGTGGCTCAACGACGCGTATGAAGGCGGCGAAACCTGGTTCAACACGCCGCAGCTGGCGCTGAAAGGTCAACCGGGCGACGCGGTGCTGTTCCACAACCTCGGCCCCGACGGCCGCCGCGATCTGCTCTCTGCCCACGCTGGCTTGCCGGTGACGGCGGGCGAGAAGCTGCTCGCCAGCAAGTGGATCCGGCAGCAGGCGTTCGAGGCCTAGGCGCGCAGCACGCGGCGGCAGACGGCGTCGAGCTTTGCCAGCATCGCCGGGTCTCGTGCCGCCGGCGCGGTGATCAGCGCTGTGTCCAGCGCGGTGTCGATGGGGGAGGGGGGACGCTCCGGCGGGAGGGCCTTTGCGAGTTCCTCCACCAGGCGGCGGCCGGTGGAGGCGTTGGCCATCAGCTGGGCAATAATGGCGGAGACCTCCACCGCCTCTTCGCCTTCGCGCCAGCAATCGTAGTCGGTGACCATGCCGACCAGCGCGTAAGGAAGCTCCGCCTCGCGGGCGAGCTTGGCCTCGGGCATTGCGGTCATGCCGATCACGTCGCAGCCCCAGCTCCGGTAGAGATGGCTTTCGGCTCGGGAGGAGAATTGCGGGCCTTCCATGGCCAGGTAGGTGCCGCCGTCGGCGACCTCGGCGCCCGCTGCGGCGGCGGCTGCGGCGGCAAAGGCGGAGAGGCGGGGGCAGACGGGGTCGGCCATGGAAACGTGCGCAACCAGGCCCGGGCCGAAGAAGCTGCTTTCCCGCGCCACGGTGCGGTCGATGAACTGGTCCACCACCACGAAGCGGCCGGGCGCGAGCTCCTCCTGAAGCGAGCCGATGGCGGAGATCGCAAGCACGTCGGTGCAGCCGGCGCGCTTCAGCGCGTCGATGTTGGCGCGGAAGTTCAAGTGGCTCGGGGGAATGCGGTGGCCGCGGCCGTGGCGCGGGAGGAAGACGAATTTGTGGCCATGCAGGCGGCCGATGAGCAGTTCGTCCGAGGGCGCCCCCCAAGGCGTGTCGACGGCGATCCACTGCGCCTCTTCCAGTGCGTCCATTTCGTAGAGGCCGGAGCCGCCGATGATGCCGATCGTCCATTCGCTCATGGTCCCGCTGTAGGCGGCGGCGGACGGGGCTTCAACATGGGCTTGGCGGCCGGTAGGCTGGCAAGGTGAAACGGCCTTTCCGCATTGCTCTCCGCGTCCTTGGCACACTGGCCGCCTTGCCGGTCCTGTACCTGCTCGCGGCGTTGGTGCTCGGTTCGATCCCGGCGAACCGCACGTGGCAGGAGCCGAAGGAGGGCGTCCAGATCTTCGTTCGAACGAATGGCGTCCACACCTGGCTGGTGGTGCCGAAGGTGACGCCGGAGATGGACTGGCGCCCCTTTGCGCCCGGCGCGCACCTCAAGGACCCGCGCTGGGAGGCGGGCAATTACGTCGCGCTCGGCTACGGCAACCGCACCTTCTATCTGGAAACGCCGACGTGGGGCGACCTGACGATGAAGAACGCGTTCCTTGCCGCATTCGGGCAGGGGCGGAGCCTGGTGCACGCCGATCACACCCACGACCCGCACGCTGACGACTACCAGCGGCCGCTGACCATCACCCACGAACAGTACGGGCGCCTCGCCGCGCACATCGCGAAAAGCTTCCAGCGTCGCCCGGACGGGCAAACTCTGCCGGTCCTCGGCCGCGGCTATACGTCGTCAGACATGTTCTACGAGGCAGTCGGGCCGTACAACGCCTTTTACACCTGCAACAGCTGGACGGGCGAGGCGCTTCGGGCGGCGGGGGTCAAGACGGGGCTCTGGACGCCCCTTTCGCAGAGCATCCTGTGGCGCTTGGATTAGGTGCTACCCTCGCTGGCGGCGGTGGGTTAGAGAAGCGCCGAGACAACAACATAGGGGGCTATGATGGCCAAGATACTCGGCAACTTTCACCTCGCGCTGCTGATCGGGATCGGCTTGATGATCGCGGCCATGGTCGGGCTGCACGGCGACCTGCTCGGCAATGGCGGCTACGATTGGTCGCAATTCCTGCGCTACCTGCACATCTTCGCAGGCATCCTGTGGATCGGCCTGCTTTATTATTTCAACTTCGTGCAGATCCCGACCATGCCCAAGGTGCCGGCCGAGCTGAAGCCAGGCGTCACCAAGCACATCGCACCGGTTGCCCTGTTCTGGTTCCGCTGGGCGGCGCTTGCGACGGTGCTGCTCGGCCTCCTCACCGGTGAGCTTAAGCAGGGCGGCTATACCGGCCGCGCGCTGACGCTGAGCGAAGGCTACACCACCATCGGCATCGGTATGTGGCTCGGCATCATCATGGCCGCCAACGTGTGGTTCGTGATCTGGCCGAACCAGAAGCGCGCGCTCGGCATCGTCGATGCGGATGCGGACGTGAAGGCGCGCTCGGCGACCACCGCCATGATGGCGAGCCGGATCAACCTGATCCTCTCCATTCCGATGCTCTACTGCATGGTGCTCTACGCCCACCTCGGCCAATAACCTCTAAACGATTGCCGCCGCGGATGACTGGAAGCTGGACCTTCTCGATCGACCGCGGCGGCACGTTCACCGACATCGTCGGTCACGTGCCGGACGGTGCGGTTCATGTTCTCAAGCTTCTGTCGGACAATCCCGACGCCTATGAAGACGCCGCCGTGGAGGGGATCCGGCGCCTGATAGCCGCCCACGGCGAGGCGCCGATTACGTCCGTGAGGATGGGTACCACCGTGGCTACCAACGCGCTTCTCGAGCGTAAGGGCGAGCCGCTGGTTCTGGCGATCACCGCCGGCCACCGAGACGCGCTACGGATCGGCTACCAGGCCCGTCCCGACATCTTCGCGCGGCGAATTGTGCTTCCCGAGGCCTTGTACGGCCACGTCATCGAGATCGACGAGCGGGTGACGGCGGAAGGCGAAGTGCTTCGGCGGCTCGACCTGGAGCGGGCGCGGGGCGATCTGCGGACGGCGTTCGACAAAGGCTACCGCGCCCTTGGCATCGTGCTGATGCACGGCTGGCGCTGGACGGCGCATGAGGCGGCGATTGCCGACACGGCTGCGGAGATCGGCTTTACCCAAATTTCGGCGAGTCACCGTGTGGCGCCGCTCATCAAGCTGATCGGGCGGGGCGATACGACGGTGGTGGACGCGTATCTGTCGCCTGCCTTGAGGCGGTACGTGGATCGGGTGGTCGCCGCCCTCACCAGCCCCACTCCGCTCGTGTCGAGCGAAGTCGAGACACGGGACGAGCGTTTCTCGACTTCGTTCGAAACGAGCGGTGGTGGGGGCGATGGCGCTGGGGGGAGCCCGCAGCTGCTTTTCATGCAGTCCTCCGGTGGGCTTACCGATGCCGCCACTTTCCAAGGAAAGGACGCGATCCTCTCCGGTCCTGCTGGCGGGATCGTGGGAATGGCGCGCACAGCCGAGGAAGCCGGATTTCCCAAGGTAATCGGCTTCGACATGGGCGGCACGTCCACGGACGTGTCGCACTTCGCCGGCGAGTATGAGCGCACCAACGAGACGGTTGTGGCGGGCGTGCGGGTGCGGGCGCCGATGCTGGAGATCCACACGGTTGCGGCCGGGGGCGGATCGGTCTGCCATTTCGACGGGACGCGCTTCCGGGTGGGGCCGGACAGTGCCGGCGCGGTGCCGGGGCCGGCCTGCTACCGGCGCGGCGGGCCGCTGGCGATTACGGACTGCAACGTCGTGCTCGGCAAGATCAGGCCGGAGAATTTTCCGGCGGTGTTCGGGCCGAACGGCGACCAGCCGATCGATGTGGAGGCTTCGCGGGCTCTGTGCGCCGCCGTGGGTGCGGAAGCGGGCATGTCGGCGGAAGCGGTTGCAGAAGGCTTCATCCGCATCGCCGTCGACAACATGGCCAACGCAATCAAGCGCATTTCTATCGCGCGCGGGCACGACGTCACTCGCTACACCCTGCAATGCTTCGGCGGCGCGGGCGGGCAGCATGCGTGTTTGGTGGCCGACGCGCTCGGCATCGGGCGGGTGATGATCCACCCGCTCGCCGGGGTGCTCTCCGCCTACGGCATGGGTCTCGCCGACCGGGTGGAACTCCGCCAGCGGAGTTTGGCCGGCAATTCGCTGGAGGCGGCGCTGGACGCGCTCGGCACGGAGGCGGAGGCGGCGCTTCAGGCGCAGGGGATAGAGGACGTGCAGCTCCGGCGCCGCGCGGTGCTTCGCTACGACGGCAGCGATACCGGGCTGGAGGTGGAAGCCGGGCCGCTCGAGGCGATGCAGGCGGCGTTCGAGGAGGCGCACCGGACACGGTTCGGCTTTGTGATGGCGGATACGGCAGTCGTGATTGAGACGGCGGTAGTGGAGGCGGTGGAAAAATCCTCCCCGCTGGCGGGGAGGGGGACCGCGCGAAGCGGGGTGGTGGGGGCGGCGAGACCGGGTGTAAGGGTGGAGAGCCCCCTCCACCAGGCTTCGCGTGGTCCCCCTCCCCGTCCCGGTGAGGATATACGGGATCGTGCCAGCCTCGCCACCGGCGCGTGCCTTTCGGGCCCTGCTTTGATCATCGACCCCTCCTGCACCACCGTCGTTGAACCCGGCTGGCAGGCGGAGGTGGACCAGCTCGGCAATCTTCTCCTCACCCGCACCGCGCCGCTGACGCGGGCTCCGCTGGATGGCTCCGAGGCCGATCCGATCCTGCTCGAAGTGTTCAACAACCTCTTCATGGCGATCGCCGAAGAAATGGGAGTGACGCTGCGCAACACCGCGACTTCGGTGAACGTCAAGGAGCGGCTCGATTTCTCCTGCGCGATTTTCGATGCCGAAGGCGCGCTGATCGCCAATGCGCCGCATATCCCGGTGCACCTGGGATCAATGGGCGACAGCATCCGCGCGATCATCGAAGCGCGCGGCGAGGCGCGCGACGGGCGAGGGATGAAGCCGGGTGACGCCTACGCGCTCAACGCGCCCTATCGCGGCGGAACCCACCTGCCGGACATCACGGTGATCGTGCCGGTTTTCGCCGATGAAGCCGACGCGGCGCCGGCCTGGTACGTCGCTGCTCGAGGCCACCATGCCGACATCGGCGGCACCGCGCCGGGATCGATGCCGCCGGACAGCCTGACGGTGCATGACGAGGGCGTTTTGATCGACAACGTCCTCCTCGTGGACGCGGGGCGTTTTCTTGAAGCGGAGATGCGGGAGTTGCTCGGCTCCGGGCCGTGGCCGGCGCGGCGGCCGGACCGGAATATATCGGACCTGAAGGCGCAGGTCGCCGCCTGCGCGCGCGGCGCGGCGGAGCTTCGGCGGGTGGCGGCGGATTATGGGCGCGGCGTGGTGGACGCTTACATGCGCCACGTTCAGGCCAATGCCGAGGAAGCGGTGCGGCGGTTGATCGAGCGGCTTTCGGACGGCGAATTTGCTTACCCGATGGACAATGGTGCGGAAGTGCGGGTGCGGGTGACGGTGGACCGGCAGAGCCGCTCCGCCACCGTGGATTTCACCGGCACTTCGCCGCAGCAGCCGAACAACTTCAACGCGCCTTTGTCGATCTGCCGCGCGGCGACGCTCTACGTGTTCCGCACCATGGTGGACGATGCCATCCCGATGAACGACGGCTGCCTCCGGCCGATCACGTTGATCGTGCCGGAAGTGTCGATGCTCAACCCCTCCTATCCCGCGGCCGTGGTCGCCGGGAACGTCGAGACTAGCCAGGTGATCACCGACTGCCTGTTCGCCGCCTGCCGCGCGCTTGCGCCGAGCCAAGGGACGATGAACAACTTCACCTTCGGCGACGAGACCCGGCAATATTATGAGACAATCGCCGGGGGAGCGGGCGCCGGGCCGGACTTCGACGGCGCAAGCGCGGTGCAGACGCACATGACCAACAGCCGGCTTACCGATCCGGAAATACTGGAAACGCGCTATCCGGTGCTGCTGGAGCGCTTCGCCATCCGCCACGGATCGGGCGGCGAGGGGCGGCAGCGCGGCGGCAACGGGGTGGTTCGGCACATCCGCTTCCGCGAGCCGATGCGGGCGAACATCCTGTCAAACCGCC
>DASVUO010000152.1:0-15971 GCA_036386995.1 Allosphingosinicella sp.
CCAGCCGCGTCTGGAAATCGGGCGACGCGCGGACGAGTTCGTCGCTGAAGCGGTTGAACAGGTCGCCCTGCCGCTCGGTCCAGCTTGGAATGCCTTCAAAGCCGGCGAGGAAGTTGGCGGGGATCGCCTCGTCGCCGTGAATGTCCATCGCGAAGTCGACGCCCGTCTCGTCCATCGCGTTGCGCACGAAGAGTACTTCCGGGCTGCGCTCGGGCGAGGGCTCGTGCCATTCGCGGTTGAGGTTGGTACCGGCGGCGTTGGTTCTGAGGTGGCCGCGGCGCGAGCCGTCCGGGTTCATGTTGGGCACAACGTGGAACGTCGCGCGCTCACGAAGGCGGCGGGTGACGGGATCAGCATCGTCGAGCAGCCGCTCGAGCGCGCCTTCCATCCAATATTCGGTCATCGTTTCGCCGGGATGCTGGCGGCCGTAGAGCCAGACCTGCAACGGGCCTTCGCCGATGCGGAGGTAATCGAGCTCCTGCCCGTCGAGCGTCTGGCCGAGCGAGCGGTGGGTCACCTCCGGATGCGCCGCCGCTGTAGCGACGAGATCGTGGTGCATCTCCATCGTGAACGGCGCGAAGTAGGCGAACCAGACGCTGTTGGCGGTGGGCGTGACGCGGATTGTGAGGACGCCGTCGGCGTAAGACGTTTCCTCCACCCGCTGCCACTCGTCGCGGTCCACCGACATGCAGGCGCGGTAATTTTCCCAACCGAGCGGGTACGCCGCGCCGGCGCAATTCAGGATGCGCAGCTCAACCGCGCGGCCGGCGGCACCGGACAGGCGGAAATAGAACCATTGGTAGAATTCGGATTGGTGATCCGCGGCGATTTCGAGGTCGATGCGCGGTTGGTCGGAATTGGCACCGTCAATGGCGACCAGGCGAATGTTGCCGCCGTCAAAGGCGGACGAAATGGATAGGGTCATTTAACCCTGATAGTGCGGCCCGACTCGCCGGGGAAGTCCCGAAACAGCGCGCTTGCCAGCCGCTGGACTGCGGCGGTGGAGGCGGCCTCGGCGCTTCCGGTGCGCGCTTCCGAAACCGCCCTGCCTTCCCAGAAAACGGTGGCGTCGGAGCGGCGGCGGATGCCGACTTCGAGCAAGGTTGCGGTGACGTTCGGCGCATCGCCGCTCAAGGTCGCCGCGGCGACTCCGCGCCCGACGCGGGCGGCGGTAAGCGCGGCAATGGACTGGCGGCTCCCCTGTTCGACATCGATCAAAGCGACCTGTTCGGTGCCCGGCGCGCTCGGCACGACCTTCCAGCCCAAGCGGGTCAGCTCGCGCGCCACGGCGGCGGCATAGGCCGGATATTCGGCGCGGTTGGCGTCGGCGCGGTCGAACGGCTCGATGGCGATCTGCGCGCGGGCGATGGTCTGCTCACCGAGGTGGAAGCGGGCGACGTCCATGCCGCCGGCCGTTGAAGCGCCGCCGCCGCCGCTGCTCGTGGTACACGCGCCGAGTACGAGAGCGAGGCCGATCGCGCCGCACTTCACAAAAGCTGATTTCATTGCGAAACCTCCTGGTCTAGCGGCGAGTTCATACGGGCGCTGTAACGATCCCAACAGCGCTTTTCCCATCCAACGGTTCCCTAGGAGAGTGTGAGTGAACGACGCGAGCGTGAAGGTGCCGGTGCTGGTAACGGGCGGCGCGGGCTATATCGGCAGCCATGCGGTGCTTGCGCTCCTCGACGCCGGCTGGCCGGTGGTGGTGATCGACAATCTGACCACCGGTTTTCGCTGGGCGGTGCCGGAAGGGGCGGTGTTCGCCCAAGGCGACATCGCCGATCAGGAACTGGTCGCGCGGCTGATCGCCGAGCACAATATCCAGGCGATTATCCACTTCGCCGGTTCGATCGTGGTGCCGGAAAGCGTCGAGAACCCGCTCAAATATTATGAAAACAATACGGTAAAGAGCCGCTCGCTGATCGAGAGCGCGGTGAAGGGCGGCGTCAAGCACTTCATCTTCTCTTCCACCGCCGCCACCTACGGCATTCCGGATCAGGTGCCGGTGCGCGAGGATCAGCGTACCCAGCCGATTAACCCTTATGGCTGGTCGAAGCTGATGACCGAGCGGATGCTGGCCGACACCGCCTTCGCCCACCCGATCAACTTCTGCGCGCTGCGTTATTTCAACGTCGCCGGCGCCGATCCCAAAGGGCGCTCCGGCCAGTCGACGGCGGGGGCCACCCACCTCATCAAGGTTGCGGTGGAAGCGGCGATCGGCAAGCGCAGCCACGTTTCCGTCTACGGCACCGACTACGGGACGGAGGACGGCACGGGGGTGCGCGATTACATCCACGTCAGCGATCTCGCCGCCGCCCACGTCCACGCGCTGGAGAAGCTGATGGCGGACCCGCAATCCAGCCACATCATGAACTGCGGCTACGGCCGCGGCTTCTCCGTTCTGGAAGTGCTCGACGCGGTGGACCGGGTGACCAACATGCAGATCGAGCGCAAAATGGAAGAACGCCGCGCCGGTGATCCCGACGCGCTGGTCGCCGATAACGGCAAGATCCTCGACACGCTGCCGTGGCGGCCGAAGCTCAACGATCTCGACACCATCGTCACCCATGCGCTGGCGTGGGAGCGGCATCTCGCCGAGGCGCGGCCCAAGCCTTGACTTGAGCGGCGCCTCCCCATAGGTGGGCGCCTGATTTTCCAACACTTTGAATCAGACAGGCAAGGTCCTTTAGGCCATGAAGATCCGCAATTCGCTTAAGTCCCTCAAGTCGCGCCACCGCGACTGCCGCGTGATCCGCCGCCGGGGCCGCACCTACGTGATCAACAAAACCAACCGCCGCTTCAAGGCGCGCCAGGGCTAAGCCCTTTGCCCGCGACCGCCGCCGTCTTCGACGTCGGCAACGTCCTTTACGGTTGGGATCCCCACAGCTTTCTTGCCCGGCAGATCGCCGAGGATGAGGCGCGCCTGCGCTTCATCGACGATATCGGCCTTTGGGAATGGCATGACACGCTGGACGGCGGCCGCGCCTTTCGCGAGGCGGCGGACGAAATGTCCGAGAAATTCCCGCAATATGCCGAGCTGATCTCCGCCTGGGGCGACCGATTCGGCGAAACGATCACCGATCCGGTGCCGGGGGTGCACGCAATCGTGGAAGAACTCGATCTGCGCGGCGTGCCGTTGTTCGGCATCACCAATTTCTCCGCCGATTTCTGGCCGCCCTTCCGGGCGCGCGAGGCGGCCTTCTTCAGCCGCTTCCGCGACATCGTTGTCTCGGGCGAGGAGAAGATGCTGAAGCCCGATCCGGCGATCTACTACCTCGCGCTTAAGCGATTCGGGCTGAAGCCGGACGAGGCCTTGTTCATCGACGACCGGCTGATCAACGTCGAGGGCGCCGAGGCTGTGGGCATGCGCGCGCATCTGTTCGAGGGCGCCGAGGGGCTGCGCGCGAGGTTGGTGGACGAGGGGCTGCTCTAACGCACAAAGCCCCTCCCCTTCAGGGGAGGGGTTGGGGAGGGGAACGTCATCCTGCTCCCTTCCTAGGTGGACCGCACACTTACAGGCCCCTCCCTAAACCCCTCCCCTGAAGGGGAGGGGCTTAAAAGCTCCTCTGCAACTTCTCGCCGCCTTCGCGCTTTCTCCGCGCATGAGACAAAGATGGCCCTCCCGCTTGTGGATCGTCCGGCACGGGCAGAGCGCCGGCAATGTTGCGCGCGATGCGGCGGATGCGGCGGGGCTCGGCACGATCGACATCGACCTTCGCGACGTGGACGTGCCGCTCAGCGACCTTGGCCATCGTCAGGCGGATGCACTGGGGCGGTGGTTCGCCTCCATGCCGGAGGAGGAGCGGCCGGAGGTGACGCTGGTTTCTCCCTACACCCGCGCCCGGCAGACGGCGAAGGCGATCTGCCAGGCCGGCGGAGTCACAGGATCCGCGCGGCAGCCGATCGTCGACGAGCGGCTTCGCGAGCGCGAATTCGGCCTGTGGGACCGGCTGACCACCGCAGGCGTGCGCGAGAAATTCCCGGATCAGGCGGAGCAGCGCACCCTTCTCGGCAAATTCTACCACCGCCCGCCCGGCGGCGAGAGCTGGGCGGACGTGATCCTGCGCCTTCGGAGTGCGCTCGACACGGTCAGCCTCCACCATGCCGACCGGCGGGTGCTGATCGTCTGCCATCAGGTGGTGGTTCTGTGCCTGCGCTACATATTGGAAGAGATGGACGAAGCGCGGGTGCTGGAAATCGACAAGGCCGGCGACGTGGTGAATTGCGGCGTCTGCGAATATCAATTCGAGCCGGACGACGACAAAGCCTGCCAGCCGATCCTCGCCCGCTACAATTTCGCCGCGCCGCTGATCGAGGAGGATGCGCCGGTGACCTCCGAACCCGATGCCATGGTCGCCGCGCGATGAGTGTGCCGTTGCCCGAGGGTGTGGAGGCGCTTGATTGCGCGCTCCTGGAGCGTTTCCCGCTGCCGCGCCATCCGGAGGACGGCGACAAGGAAGATCGCGGGCGAATCCTGGTGATCGCCGGGAGCCGGGAGCTTTCCGGCGCCGCGTATCTTGCCGCCGTCGCCGGGCTGCGGGCCGGGGCGGGCAAGCTCCAGGTGGCAACCGCAGCCAGCATCGCGCTTCACCTCGGCATTGCCATCCCGGAAGCGCGGGTGGTGGGGCTGGAGGAAACGGAGGAAGGGTGCCTCGCCGCGAGCGCCATCGCGCCTTTGCTCGGGTTTGCGGACGGGGCGCAGGCGATCGTGCTCGGCTCGGGCCTTCAGCACGGGCCGCCGCTTGAAAAGCTGCTCGATGCGCTTCTTGAGGCGTGTCTCGACAAGCCGCTGGTGCTCGACGCGGCGGTGCTCGGCTCGCTTGCCCCGCGCGCGGCGACGCTTCGGGCGTGGAAGGGCGGAAGCGTGCTTCTTCCCCACGCGCGGGAGATGGCGCGGTTGCTGGATTGCGAAGCGGAGGAGGTGGAGGCCGATCCGCTTAGCGCGGCGCGGCGGGCGGCGGAGACGTTCGGCGCCGTGTCGCTGATCAAGGGGCAATATAGCTTTATCGCCCATCCGGACGGGCGAGCGTTCCGGTTCGAAGGGGGCGGGGTTGGGCTAGCAACCTCAGGCTCGGGTGACACGCTCGCGGGAATCGTCGGCGGCCTTGCGGCGCGCGGCGCGGACCCGCTGACGGCGTGTCTGTGGGGCGTCTACCTGCACGGTGAGGCGGGGCGGCTGCTGTCGGAAGAGGTCGGCCGGGTAGGCTTCCTGGCGCGGGAGATCCTCGACAAGGTGCCGGGGCTGATGGAGGGCTGAGTCTTCAAAGCCCCTCTCCTTCAGGGGAGGGGCTTAAGGTCTTACCCGCCGCTGGCCCGGTACCTGTCCAGTTCGTCGCCCACGAGCCGCACGATGTGGATGACGTTGGTCGAGCCCGGAGTCCCGAACGGCACGCCGGCGGTGATCACGATGCGCTGGCCGGCTTTGGCGATGCCGTGACGCAAGGCCATGCGCTTGGCCTTGGCGATCATTTCTTCGAACGAGGCAACGTCGCGGGTGCGGACGGCGTGGGCGCCCCAAAGGATGCCCATGCGCCGCGCGGTGCGCTCGGACGGGGTGAGGACCAGCATCGGCACGGCGGGCCGTTCCCGGGAAAGCCGGCGGGCGGTGGAGCCCGACGAGGTGAAGCAGACGATCGCCGCCGCCCCGACGGTGCCGACCATGGTATTCACCGCATGAGCGATGGCGTCGGCGGTGGTGGGATCGGGCAGCGTCTGCGTGAAGTGGACGCGGGCGCCGTAGCTCGGGTCGTTTTCGACGCTGGTGGCGATGCGGTTCATCATGGTCACCGCTTCGCAGGGGAACTGCCCCGAAGCGCTTTCCGCCGAAAGCATCACCGCGTCGGCGCCGTCATAAACCGCCGTCGCCACGTCCGACACTTCCGCTCGGGTAGGGGACGGCGAGGTGATCATCGATTCCAGCATCTGGGTCGCGACCACCACCGGCCGGCCCATGCGGCGCGCGGCTTCGACAATCTTTTTCTGGAACGGCGGCACCTGTTCCGGCGGAAGCTCAACGCCCAGGTCGCCGCGCGCGACCATGACCGCGTCGGCGAGCTCGAGAATGCCTTCGAGGCGATCGATCGCCGCAGGCTTCTCGATCTTGGCGAGCAGGGAGGCGCGGCCGGCGATCAGGCGGCGGGCTTCGGCGACGTCTTCAGGGCGCTGCACAAAGGAGAGCGCAATCCAGTCGACGCCCTGGTCGAGCGCGAAGACCAGGTCGGCACGGTCCTTGTCGGTCAGCGCGGCGAGCGGAAGCACCACGTCAGGGACGTTGAGCCCTTTGTTGTTGGAAATCCGCCCGCCAACTTCGACGATGGCGTCGATACGGTCCGCGCTGTGGCTGACCACGCGCTGGACGATCTTGCCATCGTCGATGAGCAGCCGGGTGCCTTCCTCGACGCCTTCGAAGATTTCGCGGTGGGGGAGGGTGGAGCGGGTCGCGTCGCCTTCCGCTTCGCTGCGGTCGAAGGTGAAGCTCTGGCCCTTTTCCAGCATCACGCCGCCGTCCGCGAATTTGCCGACGCGCAGCTTCGGCCCCTGGAGGTCGGCGAGGATGGTCATCGGCCGCTCGAGCTCGCGCTCCAGCCCGCGAATGATCGCGATCACCTCGGCGTGGCCGGCATGGTTGCCGTGGCTCATGTTGATGCGGAATGCGTCCGCGCCCGATTCCACCAGCCGCCGTATCATGTCGGGCGTGTTGCTGGCCGGGCCAAGGGTTGCGAGGATCCGCACCTTGCGGGTGCGGGGGACGAAATTGCTCGGTGTCGCTTCGCTGGTCGCCATGGGCGAGGGGCATAAAGGCTCCTCCGGTCAGTTCAACCCGGCTTAGGCTCCGCCGCGTACTTCCTTGGCAACGGAGTCGAGGAGACCGTTGACGAACGAGGCCTCGCGCTTGTCGTAAAACGCCTTTGCGACGTCGACATATTCGGAAATGATCGAGCCGGTGGGCACGTCGATGCGGGCGACCAGTTCGTAACTTCCGGCGCGCAGGATCTGGCGCATCGGCCGGTCGAGCCGGGCAAGCGACCAATCCTTGGCGAGCTTGGAGGCGATAAGTTCGTCCAGCTCCGCTTCGCGCGCGCCGACGCCGGCGACGACGTCGTCGAAGAAATCGACCTCCGCGTCGGTATATTCGACGCCTTCGATGGTGGCGCCGAGGCGGTGATGGTGGAATTCGTGAAGAAGCGTCGGGATCGGGGTTGCCTCCATCTCGCGCTGGTAAAGCGCCTGAACGGCGGCAAGGCGCGCGGCGGAGCGCGAGCGGGAACGTGCGGAAGGCTTTGACATGGGACGGGCGCTATCGGGGGCGGGGCGGGGCAAGGCCAACCCCGTATTCCCGCGGGCTCGGTCAGCGGGCGGTTTCAGCGAGAAAGTCGCGGATCGCCGAGGTGACGGTGCCGGGCTCCTCCCAGGTGATGAAGTGGCTTGCCGTCGGCGAGGTGACGAGCCGCAGATCCTTGACCAGATCGTGCAGCCCCTCGAGCTGGAGGGGGAGCAGGGCGGTGTCCTTGAGGCCCCAGACGACGAGCGTCGGCATGCGCAAAGCGGGGAAAGGCGCGTGGGTCCAGAGCGGCGCTTTCGCGTCCTCGCCGGGCGCGGGGACCGCGATCTTGGAGCCGCGATACCAGTTGAGCATGGAGGTGAGGGCGCCGGGCTGCTTCCAGTCGCCGAGATAGGCCTGGCGCTCCTCGGCGGGCAGCTTGGTGGCGTCGGCATGGGCGAGCATCACTTTGTCGAGGAAGGTCTCGAGACCCATTGCGTGGATCGCGGCTTCGGCGGCGGGGCTTCGGAACCAGTTGATATATTGTGAGGCCTCGCGCTGCGCTTCGTCCTCGATCAGGCTCTTCTGGAAAATGAGCGGGTGGGGCGCGTTGACGATGATCAGCCGCTTGACCCGGAGCGGGTGAGTCAGCGCCGCCGTCCAGGCCACCGCCCCGCCCCAATCGTGCCCGGCGAGGGTGAAGTGCTTCACGTCCAGCGCGTCCGCGAGCGCGACGATGTCTGCGACGATCTTGTCGGTGTGGTAGTCCTCCACGTCTTGCGGCTTGTCCGAGCCGGCAAAGCCGCGCTGATCGGGCGCAATCACCCGGTAGTCGGCAGCGAGGTGGTCGATCTGGTTGCGCCAGGTGCGATGCGATTCGGGAAAGCCGTGGAGCAGGATGATCGGCTCCCCGTCCTCAGGCCCGGCCAGCGCGACGTTGAGCGTGACGCCGGTGGAAAGGGCGATGCGTTCGTAGCGTAGATCAGTCATCGAGCCTCACCTTCACTGCCCGGTTGCCGGGCCACAAGTCGGCGGTCATACTCCCCGGAGTTCGGCGCGGGGAAGGGGCTGGAATGAAGCGGATATTCACGGCGGCGGCGGCCGCATTCTTGCTGGTCACCGCCGGCTGCACCGCGCGGATCAACGAACAGTCGCTGGTCCACCCGGTAAAGGCGGGCGCGATCGACGCGGCGCAGCTCGCCCAAGCCGCGCCGCGTTTCACGGCCGAGCAGCACTGGATCGAGCGGCCGGACGGCGCCCGCCTGCACGCGGTGCTTCTGCGCCAGCCTGGCGCGAAGGCGACGATCCTATACTTCGGCGGCAACGGCTATGCGATCGGGATTCATGGCCCGTGGACGGCCCATTCCTTCGCGCCGCTGAGCGCCAACGTTCTGATCGTGGATCACCGGGGCTACGGCCTCAGCACCGGCACCGCGAGCATGGCCACGGCGGAAGACGACGCTTTGGCCGCATTCGATTACCTGCAAAAGCTGGGCGGCGGACCTGTGCTGGTCCACGGCCACTCGATCGGCAGCTTCATGGCGGGCCATGTCGCCGCCCACCGCAACACGGCGGGCGTGATCCTGGAAAGCTCCGCAACCACCACCGAGGAATGGGTCGCCTCCCGCACCGGCGGTGTTGTAGGCAAACTCCTACGGGTCAAGATCGACCCGGCGTTGTCGGGGCGCGGCAACTTAGGCAACATCGAACACATCGACGAGCCGCTGCTGATCATCGTCGGCGGCAAGGACAAAACCACGCCGCCGATCCTCTCCCAGCACCTCTACGACGCCTCGCCGCTCCTCACGGGGCGCAAGCAGATCGTCATCGTGCCGCAAGCCGATCACAACAATGTGATGATCGCCAAAACCGTGCACGCCGCTTACGCGCGGCTGCTGAGCGAGGTTACGGGTAGCTGACCGTCTTCGGCGTCACCACGGGGAGCGGAATGAACTCTTCGCGGTCGTCGGGCGGGAGGTCGAAGCGGCCGGCGCGCCAGTCTTCCTTGGCTTGCTGGATGCGGTCGCGGCGGGAGGAGACGAAATTCCACCACACGTAACGCGGCCCATCGATCGGTGCGCCGCCGCAAAGCATGACGTGGGCGCCGCGCTCCGAGCGCAGCGTCGCGCGGGTGCCGGGGCGAAGAACGTAGAGCATGGTCGGCTCCAGCCGCAGCCCGTCAAGCGTTGCCTCCCCTTCGGCAAGGTAGATGGCGCGCTCGTCCGCTTCCGGATCGATCGGCATTGCGCCGCCCGGCTGGAGGTGGATGTCGGCGTAGATTGTTTCGGAGTGGCAGGTGACTGGCGACACCGCGCCCCAAAGAGTCCCCATCACCACCCGCGCGGTGGCGCCGCCGCCGTCGATTACGGGGAGCCGGTCCTTTGCGACATGCTCGAACGCCGGGTCGATCTCTTCCTTGGTGGCCGGAAGCGCGAGCCAGGTCTGGATGCCCGACAGCTCCGGTCCGCTTGGGCGGACGGAGAGCGGCGAGCGCTCCGAATGGCTGATGCCGCGCCCCGCCGTCATCAGGTTCACCGCGCCAGGCTCGATGGTCGCGAAGGTGCCGAGCGAATCGCGATGGTCGATCGCGCCGGCGAAGAGATAGGTGACGGTTGCGAGATTGATGTGCGGGTGGGACCGGACGTCGATGCCGGTGTCCGGCTCGAGGTGCGCCGGGCCCATCTGGTCGAAGAAGATGAAGGGGCCAACGGTGGTCCGCTCCTTGTGCGGAAGCGTGCGGTGGACCTTGAAGCCGCCAAGATCGTGGGTGGTGGCGGTGAGCGTCTGCAGGATGAGATCGTCGGTCATGACGCTCTCCTAACCGAACCAACTCCGTTCGTCCCGAGCGAAGTCGAGGCGCGCTGGCACTGACTCCGCGTGTGCGCACCTCGACGCAGTTTATCCTGAGCGAAGCCGCAGGCGGCGTCGAAGGGCTCGGGACGAACGAGGCTTGTGTACTGCGCTATTCGCCCGGAACTGTCGCCTTGATCGCGAGCGCGTGGATGCGCTCCTTGCTGAGCAGGTCGCCGAGCGCCTCGTTGACCGCCCGCTGACGCCCGAGCCGGCTCATGCCTCGAAACGCCTCCGCTTCCACTTCCACGGTGAAGTGGCTTTCGCCGCTGCCGTCATAGCCGCCGTGGCCCCTGTGCTTCTCGCTATCGTTGATCACGGCGAGCCGTGCCGGAGCGAGGGCGGCTTCCAGGCGTTGGGCGATTTCACGGGCGACGGGGCCGGTTTCAGGATCGGACATGGCGCCTATATAAATGGTTTGCTTGTAGAAAGGTAGCGCGTGGCGAGTGCGGGGAAACGGCAGACCCGGTTTCACGGCCGAACGGAAAGAGACGGGCTTTGCGCCCACCCGGGCTGCGAAGGCACCGGCGAGTTCCGTGCGCCCTCCGCGCGCCGCTCCAATTTCGACGGGCCGGGCGAGTGGCGCTGGCTGTGCCTCGATCATATCCGCGAGTTCAACGCGGGGTATAATTATTTCGAAGGTATGAGCGCCGACGAAATCGAAGTTGCGCAGACGCCGTATGGCGGCTGGGACCGGGAGACCCGCGCCTTTGCCACCGGCGGCGCCGATCGGCCGCCGAAATGGGCGGACTTTGCAGACCCGCTCGACGCGATCGGCGCCCGCTTCCGCCGCGCCTCCGCCGAAGGCCCGCGCGATGACGGGCGGGAACTCAGCGTGGAAGATCGTAAGTCGCTCCGCGTGCTCGGCCTTGGAACCGACACGGACCGGCGGGCGCTTCGCCAGCGCTACGCGGACCTCGTCCGCAAATTCCACCCGGACCGCAACGGCGGCGACCGCAGCCACGAGAAGGCTTTGCAGGCCGTGATCGAAGCTTATACGCAGCTCAAATCCCGCCCTGCCTTCGCCTGATTCAAGAGAGAACCCAATGGCCGACATCGCCAACGCCAACCCAGCCAGCCGCGGCGCCGCCGTCATGGATGCGCCCGACAAGATGGTGAAGGTGCGCGACCTGTTCGGCATCGACAGCGACATGGAAGTGCCCGCGTTCTCCGAAGCGGACGAGCGGGTGCCGGACAGCGATCCCGCGTACGTGTTCGATCCGGACACGACGCTGGCGATCTGCGCGGGCTTCGGCAAGAACCGGCGCGTGATGGTGCAGGGATATCACGGCACCGGCAAGTCCACCCACATAGAGCAGGTCGCGGCGCGGCTCAATTGGCCGCTGATTCGGATCAACCTCGATGCCCACATCAGCCGCATCGACCTGATCGGCCGCGACGCCATCGTGCTCAAGGACGGGCAGCAGGTCACCGAATTCCGCGAAGGGCTTCTGCCCTGGGCGCTGCAGACGCCGACCGCCTTGGTGTTCGACGAGTATGATGCCGGCCGGCCGGACGTGATGTTCGTCATCCAGCGCGTTCTGGAGACGGAGGGCAAGCTGACCTTGCTCGACCAGAACCGGGTGATCCGCCCGCATCCTTATTTCCGGCTGTTCGCGACGACCAACACGGTGGGCCTCGGAGACACCACCGGCCTCTATCACGGCACCCAGCAGATCAACCAAGGGCAGATGGACCGCTGGAACATCGTAGTGACGCTGAATTACCTCCCCGCCGAAGTGGAAGCGCGGATCGTGCTCGCCAAGTCGGGCGAGTACGATCATGTCGGCGGGCGGCAGGAAGTGGAGCGGATGATCAGGGTCGCCGATCTGACCCGGCAGGGCTTCATGAACGGCGACATTTCCACGGTGATGAGCCCGCGTTCGGTAATCAGCTGGGCGCAGAATACGCTCATCTTCAACGACATCGGCTTCGCCTTCCGGCTGACGTTTCTCAACAAGTGCGACGAAGCCGAGCGCCCGCTGATCGCCGAATATTACCAGCGGGTGTTCGGCACGGATCTGCCCGAGAGCGTCGTCGGCAAGGCCTGATGGCCCGCGACGAGAACCCGATCGAAGCCTTTCGGCAGGCGCTGGGCGGGGCTTCGCGCGCGATTGCGCGGGAGGCGGAGGTGGAGCTTTCGTTTACCACCGACGCGCCGGGAGCTTCGGGCAAGTCGGTAAAGGTGCCGATGCCGGGGCGGACGCTGCCGGCGCGGGAAGTGGCGGAAGCGCGCGGTTTCGCCGACGCGGCGGCGCTCAAGCTTCGGCATCACAATGCGGCGCTTCACTCCCGCGGCGCGCCGGGAGACGACATTGCCCGCGCTGTGTTCGACGCGGCGGAGCAGGCGCGGGTCGAGGCGCTTGGTGCGCGCGCGATGGCGGGTGTGAAGGCGAACCTTGCCCAGGCCGCCGAAATGAAGATGCGCACCGATCCGATCACCCGGGCGCGCAATCGGGCGGAAGTGCCGCTTTCCACCGCCGTCGGTTTGATCGTGCGCGAACGCCTGACCGGCGCCGCGCCGCCCGAGGCCGCACGGGCCGGGCTCAAGCTCGTCTCCCAGTGGATCGAGGACAAAGCCGGCGCCGATCTGGACGCGCTTGGGCTCGCCATCGACGATCAGGCGGCCTTCGCGGCGCTGGCCACCAAGGTGCTCCAGGATCTGGAGCTGGTCGAAGCCGAGCAGGAAGGCGAGCGGGACCCCGACGGCGATCTCGACGCGGACGGCGACCAGACCGACCAGGGGGACGAGGGCGACGAGCACGACCAGGAAGAGCCCGGCGGCGGCGAGGGCGAGGCCGAAATGCGCGTCGAGCAAGGCGACGCCAGCGAGGAAGACGGCGAAAGCGACTTTTCCGAAGAGGAGATGGGCGAGGGCGACGAAGGCCCCGGGGAGGAAGGCGAGGAGGGCATGCTCCCCGTCCGCCCGAACCGGCCGATGTCCGATCTGCCGCCCGCCTTCGACTACCGCGTCTTCACGTCCAAATATGACGAGGTCGTGGAGGCGGTGGAGCTTTGCGACGACGCGGAGTTGAACCGGCTCCGGGCCTACCTCGACCAGCAGCTTACCCATCTTCAAAGCGCCGTCACCAAGCTGGCCAACCGGCTTCAGCGGCGGCTGATGGCGCAGCAGTCGCGAAGCTGGGATTTCGACCAGGAAGAAGGCCTGCTCGACGCCGCCCGGCTGGCGCGCGTAATCGTCAATCCGGCGCATTCGCTGAGCTACAAGATCGAGCGCGACACCGAATTTCGCGACACCGTGGTGACGCTGCTGATCGACAATTCGGGCTCGATGCGCGGGCGGCCGATCTCCATCGCCGCGATCTCGGCCGACATCATGGCGCGGACTCTGGAGCGCTGTGGCGTGAAGGTGGAAGTTTTGGGCTTCACCACCCGCGCCTGGAAGGGCGGGCAGGCGCGCGAGCAGTGGCTTGCCGCCGGACGCCCGCCGCAGCCCGGCCGCCTCAACGACCTGAGGCACATCGTCTACAAGCAGGCCGACGAGCCGTGGCGGCGGGCGCGCAAAAATCTCGGCCTGATGATGCGTGAGGGTTTGCTCAAGGAGAATATCGACGGCGAGGCGCTGATGTGGGCGCACAGCCGGCTGATTGCGCGGAATGAAGAGCGGCGGATCCTGATGGTCATCTCCGATGGCGCGCCGGTCGACGATTCGACCCTGTCGGTGAACAGCGGCACCTATCTCGAGCGGCACTTGCGGCAGGTGATCAACTGGATCGAAACCCGCTCGCCGGTCGAGCTGATCGCAATCGGCATCGGCCACGACGTGACACGCTATTACGCCCGAGCGGTGACAATCATGGACGCCGAACAGCTCGGTGGGACGATGGTGGAGCAGCTCGCTTCACTGTTTGACACGCCATAACAAAGGGGCCGGCACTCCCTAAGGAATGCCGGCCCCCTGACCCTCTGGAACGCTACAGGAGGGTTACTCAAACTTTAGCGGTAGCGGCGGTTGTTGTTGCAGCTCGACTTGTCGATCGATCGGCCGGCGAGGGCGCCGATCGCGCCGCCGATGATCGCACCGGTGGTGCCGCTGCCGCGGCGCGAGTAGCGGCTGCCGCTGCTGCGGTCGATCGCCCGGCCGCCGAGCGCGCCGACTACGCCGCCGACGATGGTGCCGGTGGTGCCGCTGCAACGGTTGTCGCGGTAATCGCGGTCGTCGTAGCGGTCGTTGTAACGATCGTCATAGCGGTCGCCGTAGCCGACGTAGCGCTGCTGGTAGCGCTGCTGCTGATAGCGGCGGTCGTAGCGAGTGCCCTGATAGCCGTCATAGCCGCGCTGCGAATAACCGGAGTCGTAGCCGCGATATTGCGCTTCGGCGGCGGCCGGCAGTGCAACCATGGTGGCGGCGGCGGCTGCGGCGGCGAGGGTGAATTTCTTGATCATGGCGAAACTCCGTTCAATCTGCTGCACCGAAGGCCTCACGCTTCCGGGCTTGATGACATCCTTCTAGGCGGGGCGGATTGAGCCGGTCCTGAATGAAGGCGTCAGCCGCTGTTCAGGTGAAAAGAGGGGGTGAAGGCCGCCCTCGCGAGGGCTAGAAGCGGGCCATGAAGCTTCCCGTCGCCGCGGCCGCGATCCTGTTCCTGGTCGTGCTCGGCAGCCACGCCCCGCCGGTCTCCACGCCCGCGCCGCCGCCTCCGGCGGTAAGCTTCGTCACGTTCAAGGCGGTGGATGCGCCGGAGGGGGGAGACCTCGCCGCGCTGGGACGGCTGCGCTGGGCCGGCGGCTGGTCGCTGACCAGCAACGACCCGCGCTTCGGCGGCATTTCGGCGATGGCGGTGGAGGGCGGGAAGGTCGCCGCGTTCAGCGATTCAGGCTGGCTGCTCCGCTTCCCGCTGGCCGAGGCAGGCGCCACGGTGCGCGCCCGGGTCGAGCAACTGCCGGGAAGCGTTGAGACGCCGAACGGCAAGGCGGACCGCGACGTGGAGTCGATGGCGGTCGCGGGTCCGCTCGCCTGGGTGATGCTCGAGCGGCGCAACATGGCGATCCGCTTCGACCGCCGCACCTGGCGGCGCGACGGCGCTGCGAAGCCGAAGACGATGAAGGACTGGCCCGACAATAACGGCGCGGAAGCGACGCTGCGGCTGCCGGACGGTCGCTTCCTCGTCTTTTCCGAAGGCGAAGGCGGTGAGAGCGAGGCTTTGATGTTCCTCGGCGATCCGGCGACGCCCGGTACGCGGGCGATCCGCATGCGCTACCGCCCCCCCGAGGGTTACCGGATCACGGACGCGGCGCTGGCACCGGACGGCCGCATGCTGCTGCTCAACCGCGACTTCAATCTGCTGAAGGGGGGCTTCGTCGCCAAGCTCACCGCCGCGCCGGTCCCGCCGATGCAGGCAGGCGCGCTGATCGAGGGGACCGAGATCGCGGACCTCTCCCGGCCACTATCGGACAATATGGAGGCGCTAAGCGTCGCGCGCGAAGGGGGACGCACTGTCCTGTGGATGGCGTCCGACAACAATTACAGCAGCGTCCAGCGGACGCTGCTGCTCAAATTCGTTCTGGAATAAGGGATCCGCCGGGAAGGCGGACCGCCGGCTCAGGCCGCGGCGGTTTCCGTGACCTTCTTGGAAATCTCACGCTTCAGGCGGCGGGCCTTGAGGCTGAGCTTTTCGTCCGAAGTCTTGGCGAGCCAATTGTCGAGGCCGCCGACATGCTCAACCGAGCGCAGGCCGTTCATCGACACGCGCAGCTTCACGCCGCGGCCGAGCGAATCGCTGATCAGCGTCACATTCTGCAGGTTCGGCAGGAAAGTGCGCTTGGTCTTGTTGTTGGCGTGGGAAACATTGTGTCCCACCTGCCGGCCCTTGCCGGTCAGTTCGCAAATGCGCGACAT
>DASVUO010000153.1:0-5711 GCA_036386995.1 Allosphingosinicella sp.
CACAAAGGTCGAGAGGAAGATGGCCTCTACCGATGCCATCATAGCCAGGATGACGAAGCTTGGGTCCCACGGCGCTATGCCAGGCACCGCTCCGAGGTTCAGGGCGATCCAGCCGCCGAACAGCGCCAGGTGCAGGTAGACGAACTTCATGCTGCCGGTGAAACCGGTGATTGCATCCGCTACCCGCTCCTGGAGACCCGCGCCTTCGCGCTGCGCGCGGCGCCGCTCGCGCAGCGCCTCGATGTTGCGCACCATGGCGGAGTTGAGGCTTGCAGGCCCGGGCGGCGGAACGGTGGGACCTTCGGGTATCGCAGCCGAAGGAGCTTGATCGGGGTATGACATGGCGCGGCTAACGCCCCAACCGCCGCGATGTTGCTCCTCGCTTATCCGCCCGCGAAAACCGGCCGGCCGACATCGCCCTTACCCACGGTGTGGCCGGCCATGTCGAGCATGCGGTCTAGCGACCTCTTGGCGGCGAGACGGAGGTTCTCCTCGATCCGCACCTGCGGCTCAAGATCGCGCAACGCGATGTAGAGCTTCTCCATCGTATTCAGCGCCATGTACGGGCACATGTTGCAGTTGCAGTTCCCGTCCGCACCGGGCGCGCCGATGAAGCGCTTGCCCGGCGCAGCTTTTTCCATCTGGTGCATGATGTGCGGCTCGGTGGCGACGATCATCGTCTCGGCCGGGCTCGACAACGCATATTCCAGGATCGCGCGGGTCGAGCCGACGAGATCGGCATGGTCTAAGATCGGCGGCGGGCATTCAGGATGTGCCAGCACCGGCGCGCCGGGATGCTGCGCCTTGAGCTTGATCAGCTCGGTTTCCGAGAACGCCTCGTGGACGATGCACACGCCCGGCCAGAGCAGCATGTCCCGACCCGTTTTGCGCTTCAGATAGCCGCCGAGATTCTTGTCCGGGCCGAAGATGATCTTCTGCTCCGGCGGAATCTGCGACAGAATGATGTCGGCCGACGAGCTGGTGACGATGATGTCGCTGAGCGCCTTCACCTCCGTCGAGCAATTGATGTAGGTCAGCGCGATATGGTCCGGATGGGCTTCGCGGAAGGCCTTGAACTGTTCGGGCGGGCAGCTGTCTTCGAGTGAGCAGCCGGCGTCCATGTCGGGCAGGATCACCGTTTTCTCGGGCGACAGGATCTTGGCGGTTTCTGCCATGAAGCGGACGCCGCAAAAGGCGATCACGTCGGCGTCGGTCGCCGCCGCCTTGCGGGAGAGATCGAGGCTGTCGCCGATGAAGTCGGCAATGTCCTGGATTTCGGGCGCCTGGTAATAATGGGCGAGGATGACGGCGTTGCGCTCCTTGCGCAGCCGGTCGATCTCCGCGCGCAGGTCGAGGCCCCTCAGGCTGACATTCGGTGCGTTCATTGTGTCCCCATCTCGGCGCCTGGCGCCCGCTTTAGCATGTCCGCGCCGGCGCGCGAGGGCTCGGGGCGGAATGTGGTTGATGCGCCCGAAAATTCAAGATTTTCGAGAGGGATCAGGCGCGGGACCAGAGGTCGCCGTCGCGCGCCGCCTCCCCTCGCTGCTCCAGATCGGTGAGGTGCGCGAGGACGGAAAGCGCCGCCGCCGGGTGGAGGCGGGGATCGACGTCCTGGTACATAGCCGGGACCATCGCCTCGACGCGTGCGGAGCCGGCGTCGAGCCGGGCGAGGACTTGCGCCTCTCGCGCCTGGCGGTGGGCGATCAGGCGGCGGACGTGGGCGTGCGGGTCGGCGATCTCAGGGCCGTGGGTCGGGTAATAAACACGGTCGTCGCGGGTGAGCAGCTTGTCGAGGCTGCGCATGTAGGCGCCCATGTCGCCGTCGGGCGTCGCGACGATGCTGGTCGACCAGCCCATGACGTGGTCGCCGGAGAAGAGCGCGCCCGTTTCCGGCAGCGCGAAGCAGAGGTGGTTGGAGGTGTGGCCAGGGGTGGCGACTGCTTCCAGTGTCCAGCCGGAGCCGGAGACGCTTTCGTCGTCGCCGAGCACCCGGTCGGGCCGATATTCGCGGTCGAACGATTCGTCCGAGGCGACGCCTTCAGCGTCCACCGCAAGGGGGGCGCAGCCGACGATCGGGGCACCAGTCGCCGCTGCAAGCGGCCGGGTCGCCGGGCTGTGGTCGCGGTGGGTGTGGGTGCAGAGGATCGCCGCGATCCGCTCGCCTTCCAGCGCGGCAAGCAGGGCCTGGACGTGGGCGGGGTCGTCCGGGCCGGGATCTATCACGGCGACCTCGCCTTCGCCGACGATGAAGACCTGCGTGCCGGTGTAGGTGAAGGCGGAGGGGTTGGGCGCGAGCAGGCGGCGGACAAGGGGCGCGACGCGCTCGATCCGGCCGGTGGGCTGCTCCGTCATGCCCGCCATGTGGCGCGGGCGCGGGCGAAAGCCAAGGAAAAGGGCGCCGAGGCAACCCCCGGCACCCTTCTTTCCCCCTGCTCGCGTATCTCAGTTGCCGGCCCGCAGCCGGGCGATCGCTTCCTGAAGCGCGGCTTCGACCTTGGCGCGGTGTTCGCCGCTGACGCCGTCGCGGCCGCGCAGTTCGGCAAGCGTTTCCTCAAGCTTCTTGGCGCGCTCGACATTGGAGAGCTTATCGTCGGCGCAGATCAGCACCTTGGTGCGGTCCTTGCCGGTCGTTTCGTCGATCTTGGTGGCGTTCCCGTTGGGGCAAGCGAATTCGCCGTTGGGCCCCTGCATCATGCGGAATTCGCGCAGGTGCTTGCCGTCGCCCTTGGCGCCGTCGCGCTTGGTCATGACGATGACCTTTTCGACCGTCTGCTTGCCGTCGCCGCCTTCGTGCGGATGGGCGAAAGCGGTGCCTGTCAGCGCGACGGAGGCGGCGGCGGCGAGTGCGAAAAGCTTGTTCACGGTCATTCTCCCTGGGTTGGTGCTTGTAGGTTGATTTGGAGGCGTTGGACGGTGGCGCCCGCGTCGGCGACGCGCAGGTCGCCGGCCCGTAGCGCCTTCAAGGCGCGGGCGATTTCGGCCGGCGGCGGCGGCTGTGCGCCGGCGGCGCGGAAAACGAAGACCTGCGCGGTGGAGAAGCCGGCGCCGTTGTGCACCTCGCTGCGCTCGAAGCGGACGATGCGGACCTGCTGCGGCTCCGGCGCTGCGGCGGCGGCGGCGGGTTCGACGGGCGCAGCCGCTGCTTCGGGTGCGGAGGCGGCCTGGAGGGTCAGCTTCGGGTGAGGCTGGGGCCTGGCGCGAGCGACCGGCGCGCGTCGCGGCGTCACCGCCTTAGCGGCAGGGACGGGAGCATGGGTGGCCGGAAGCACAGCAGCGGCAAGCACCTGGGGCTGGACAGCGGGCTGCGGCGCCACCGGCGTTGCCGCGGGGGCGGCTCCAACCGCAAACGCCGCAACAGCCGACGCCGCCAGTGCAACCGCGCCGCCGGTGCGGCGGAACCGGCTCACCCGGTGCGCGCTCATCATCCTGAGGCGCTGCTTGAGCTGGTCGGCGCCGTTCAGCGCGCAGGCGGCGATCAGGCCGGGGCGGCTCGCGGATTTCACCAGGGCGCGGGCATAGTCGCAGCGCTCGCCGTCGGTGGCGCGCGCGGCGACGGCGGCATCGCAGGACAATTCCTGATCGGCGCGAAAGGCGCGAAAGGCGATCCAGGCGACCGGATTGAACCAGTTCGCGGCAAGGACAAGCGTGGCGGCGAAGTTCCACCAGATGTCGCCGCGGCGGTGATGGGTGATTTCGTGGGCCAGCGCCAAACGCCGCTCGCCGGCGCTGTAGCGCGCGTCGAAATCTGCCGGGAGCACGATGCGCGGGCGAAGCAGGCCCATGGCGAGCGGGCCATCGACCGCGGCGCTGACGATCGCTTCGATGCCGCCCTGGCGCGGCGGCCGGGCCGGACGGGCGGCGCTGTCCACTCGGCGGGCAAAGGCGCGGTAGGCGCGCCACTGTGAGCCCAGAAAGAGTGCCGCGCCGACCGCCCACAGTGCGAGGATGAGCGGGAGCCAATGCCATGACCCGGCGTCAACGGCCGGCGGCGCGGGTCCTCCCACGGCCGCCGCAGGGATGAAGGCCGCGACCGTGGGAAGGGGAAGTTCGATTGCGAAAAAGGGGAGCGGCGGCAGGACCAGCCGAAGCGCGGGGACAATCCACAAAGCATAAGCCCAGCCGGCGCCGAACGCCCGCGCCACCGGGCGGCGAAGCGCGAGGACGAGCAGCAGCAGAATTGTGAGCGTGACCGCGGTTTCGCCGAGCCAGGCGGTCACGATTTCAGCGCCTTCAGCAAGCTTTCGATTTCTTCGATGTCGGCCGGAGTGAGCCGGTCTCGCTCGGCGAGATGGGCAACGAAGGGGGTGAGGCGCCCGCCGAACATGCGGTCGAGCAATCGGCCTGATTCCTCGGCAACATAATCCTCGCGCCGGATTGCCGGGCGGTAGAGGTAGCGGCGGCCCTCTTCCTCATGGGCAAGGACGCCCTTGGCGAGGAGGCGGGAGAGCATGGTCTTCACCGTGGCGAGGCTCCAGCCGCGCTGCTCCGGCACGCGCTCGGCGACTTCGGCGGCGGTTAGCGGGGAGCGCTCCCAGAGCACCTCCATGACCGCATATTCGCCTTCCGCGATCCGCTCCATCTTTCGTCCCTCCCAAGACTGATTACAGATGTAGTCAGGAGTCGGCTGAACGCTTTGTGAATGGCTTTCGCGGCCTGAGCGTCGGCGGTTTTTACAAAGCGGCGGCGTGGTTAACCGGCATACACCATCGAAGCTCGCGGAAATCCGCCAACGGCACGTTCTGGCACGGCCTGTGTATCCTAATCCGCGTCCACACTTGCTGAAAAGCGAAGGGGCGGACGGCGCTTTTCTGGTCGCGCCGTCCGCCCCGTTCTTTTTGGGCCAAAGGTGAAAAAAGGTCAGGCCTTGGCGACCTGCTTTTCATCGAGGAGCTGCTGAAGCTCGCCTGCCTCATACATTTCCATCATGATGTCGGAGCCGCCGATGAACTCGCCCTTGACGTAGAGCTGGGGAATGGTCGGCCAATCGGAATAGGCCTTGATGCCCTGGCGGATCTCCGCGTCCTGAAGCACGTCCACCGTTTCGTAGCCGACGCCGAGATGCTCGAGGATCGCAATGGCGCGGCTCGAAAAGCCGCATTGCGGGAAAAGGGCGGTGCCCTTCATGAACAGGACAACGTCCTTGTTGCGGACGATGTCGTCGATTCGGGTGGTGGCGTCGGTCATCTTCTTTTTCCTTAATCGGGGGTCGCCGTGGTGAGCTGAAGCGCGTGAAGCACTCCGCCCATCCGGCCGCCCAATGCGTCGTAAACGCGCCGCTGCTGTGCGACGCGCGATTGCCCCCTGAAACTCTCCGCCACGACCCGCGCGGCATAATGGTCGCCGTCGCCGGCGAGGTCGGTGATCTCGACGCGCGCATCGGGGATGCCCGCGACGATCAACTGTTCGATATCCTCGGCGACCATCGGCATGGGCTTATTCCTGCGCCTCGATGAACTGGCGGCGCGCTTCGACGCTTTTATGCTCAAGCGCTTCGCGAACCTTCTGTTCGTCCGTGGTGACTCCGGCCGACGTGAGATCGCCGATCAACTTGCGGATCACGTCCTCGTCGCCAGCTTCCTCGAAATCGGCGCGCACCACTTCCTTGGCATAAGCATCGGCTTCCGCTTCGGTGAGCCCCATCTGCCGCGCCGCCCACTCGCCGAGCAGCCGGTTGCGGCGCGCGGTGATCTTGAACTGCAGCTCCTGATCCC
>DASVUO010000154.1:0-6935 GCA_036386995.1 Allosphingosinicella sp.
CAAACTCGCACTTGCAGCCGCCGCGGTTCTTTCCATGCCAGCCTTCGCTGCCGCCCAATCTCCCAACGCACCGGCCGTCGCTCCACCCGTTGAGCGGAGCATCGCAAGCCGGGCCTGGGCGGGAAAGTTTCTTCAAAGAGACTGGACCTTTGAATTCGCCTGGAAGGAGGGAAAGTTGCAGGGGCGCTACATGCGGTCGGACGGCGGCAAGTGGCTTCCGCTGAATGACCTCCTTCTTGCCGGCCGCTCGATCTCCTTTGCAATCGAGTCCAAGCCTAAAATCAGTTTCGCCCTTAAGCTCGGCGCTTCGGATCAGGACCTGTCGGGCACCGTGACCCTGGAAGGTGTGGCGATGATCCCTTTCTCCGCAACGCCGAAGCCCTGACCGATGCCTTCGCCGGGTGCTGCCTTGCTGTTTCTGTCGCCGTTGATGGCGTCGGCCATGGCGATGGGTCCCGAGCGAGCAGCCGGCACAAGCACGATCTTCGGCCATGTTCGCGTTGCTGAAGCCGACCTCCCGGCCGCGACCGCGGAAGGAACAGCCGCTTATTTGGCAGCCGGGAAATCCTGCGCCTGCAAAGCTTGCGCTTCGACATCGAAGACGTGAACCATGCTTCACGAAGCTGGGGCGATTTGGCCGCGGATGGAGCCCGCATCTATGTCTGGCCTTTCAAAGGATCCGCATCGGACACGTCGCGGCAGTCCCCGCCCGCCGATCTCCTGCGCCATGAAATCGGCCACGATCTGTTTATCCGTTACCTCGTGCCTAGCACGAAGAGCGAACAATATGGCGGCGATGCACCCGATTGGCTGGATGAAGTGGCTGCCATAGCCTTTGAAGGCGAGACGCTTCGCGCGGGGCGCCGCCGTGCGGCGGTACGTTTGGCCAAACAGGCGAAGCTCATTCCGTTGCAGAAATTCCTTACCATGAACCACCCGGAGATGGAGGCACGCCCCATTCCCACGTCGTCCGGCGAAGCGTTGCAGGCATTCGAGCCTGGATCGGAAGACACGCCCCGCTTCTACGCAATGGCATCTGCTTTTTACGAATACCTCGTTGCCCGAACCGGCAGTCCGGCCATTGTCGCCGAATTGGCGGCGGCCTTCGGCAGGCGCGAGCCGCTCGACCAATGGATAGTCGAGCGGGCCGGCCGGGGCGGCGGCGTTCAAGCGCTCGATGCAGACTTCAAGGCGTGGATTGCCTTGGAACCGCTTTATGGCGGCGCGCGCGCCGATGAAGGCGGGCTTTAGGTGATCAACGCTCTGTCGATGGCGATCGCAATGGCAGCGCCTCCCGCCCCCTAGGGCGATCTCCGCCCGCAGCCCGAGACACCGACCGGCGTTGCCCCTGGGGAGACTGCACAGGCTTCCCCTTCACCGCCTCCATTCCTGGATGCGGACGGCAACCCCCTGCCCGCGGACATCCAGCGCGACCTGGAAGCGCAGTTCAAGAATGGTCTGCCCCCGGTTAAGGATCCCGAAAAGACCGAACCGCCGAACTTGCCGGCCTCGACCGCGCCAACCGCGGCTGACGGGGCAATCATCGTCTCGGGCCAGCGCCCCCGCGGTTCGGTGGTCAGCGACATTCGTCCGGAGCGCACCTTCAGCCCGCTCGACATCCAGGCCTATGGCGTCAGCAACGTCGGCGAATTCCTGCAGGCGCTGGGGCCGCAAGTGAGCAGCAGCCGCGGCGGCGAAAACGGCCGTCCTATCACCCTGCTGAACGGAAGACGGGTGTCGGGCTTCGCCGAGATTGCCCAGATCCCGATCGAAGCGATCGAAACCATGGAGGTGTTTCCGGAGGAACTGGCGCTCAAATACGGCTATCGGCCGGACCAGAAGGTGGTGAATATCATCACCTTTGAACGTTTCCGCTCACAGATCGGCGAACTTGCCGGCTCCGTGGCGACCGAAGGCGGGTACGGGAGTGGCCGGATCCAGGGAAGTTACTTCGCCATCAGGGGAAACACCCGCCTAGATGCCGGCGCGGAATATAGCCGCACCTCGCCACTGCTCGAAAGCGAGCGGGACCTGGTGCAGCCTGCGGCCAACCGAGACGCCGGCAATTTCCGGACGCTGGTGCCCGAGACGGAGCGGCTGACCGTCAACGGCCTCGTCAGCGCGGCTCTGATCGACAACGTGTCGTCCACCTTCAACGGCCGCTTCGAGTTGGAGAGTTCGCGCAGCCTGCTGGGGCGTGACGAGAACAGCCCGCTGGAACGGGACACCCATACCCGCGCAGCGCATCTGGGAACCACGTTCCACGGTGAGGCAAGCACGTGGCTGTGGACAGCGACGGGCAGTTACGACCACCTGCATACACGGATCGTAACGGATTTGGAGGAGGCGACCCTGAATCGGGCAACCTCCGACAGTGCCTATGCCAACGCCAATATCCTTATAACCGGCTCGTTGCTGAAGCTGGCCGCGGGCGCGGTTGCGGCCACCATCCGAGGGAGCGTCGAACGCAGGGACTTCAGCAGCGTCTCGCGCGGTCGCGGCATCGATCAACGCGCCGATCTTTCCCGCGACAGCGGCGCCGTTCAGGCAAATTTTTACGCGCCGATTGCCAGCAGGCGCGCCAAAGGCGCGGCGACGCTGGGTGCCCTATCGGTCAACGCGAATGTGGAGCTTGAACGGCTCTCCGACTTCGGCACGCTCACCGCCTTCGGCTATGGCGCGAACTGATCGCCGGCGAAAGCTGTGAACCTCGTCGCGTCCTTCACCAGTGAACAGAGCGCCCCGCCGATCGAGCAATTGGGGGCGCCGCTGCTGGCGACGCGCAACGCCCGCACGTTCGATTTCGCCCGGGGCGAGGTGGCGGATAGCGAGTGGATCTCGGGCGGAAATCCGGACCCGCGCGCCGAAAAGCGCCGAACCGTCAGGTTCGGGCTGAACGCCAAGCCGCTGGCCGGCACCGACCTCACCGTCAGCGCCGACTATGTCTCGACGCGGATCAACGAACCGATCGTTGAGTTCCCCCTCGTCACGCCCGCGATCGAAGGTGCCTTTCCAGAGCGCTTCACGCGCGGTGCCAACGGTCAGCTCCTGCAAATCGATGGCAGGCCGCTCAACTTCGCGAAGAGCGCCCGCAAACATCTGCGCTGGGGTGCCAGCTATGTTCGGCCGATCGGGGCGGTCGAGCCGTGGCTGAAAAGCACCCCAATGCGCACGTATTCGAACGAGGCCGAAGCGCGAGCGGCGGCTGCGCCCGGGACCATGGTGGCGATGGTCCAACCCGGCACTGCAATGGCGCGTCGGCTGGAAAATCTGTCGAGCCGGCTGTACTTCAGCCTCTACCATATCTGGCAATTGCAGGACGACGTTCTGCTTCGCGACGGCTTGCCGGTGCTCGATCTGCTGGACGGATCGGCGATAGACCTCCTCGGCGGCACGCGCCGTCACCGGGTGGAAGCGCAGGCCGGCATCTTCAATAAGGGTTTGGGCGCGCGGGCGACGCTGGACTGGCAAAGCGGAACACGCGTGCGCGGGGCGGGCGGCAAAGCCGGCGATCTCGCCTTTTCCGATCGCACGGCCGTGAACATCCAGCTGTTCGCGAACCTTGCCGACCGCTTCGGCGGCACCGAAGCGCCCGACTGGCTGAAGGGCACCCGGCTGACCTTCGCAATCACCAACCTGTTCAACACGCGCTTTCGAGTCCGGGACCGGGCCGGAGCGACGCCGCTCAGCTACCAGCCGACCTTTCTCGATCCGATCGGCAGGTCCGTCAGCCTCGGGCTTCGCAAGATCTTCTAAGCCGGCGATTGGGCGCTACCCTCTCGGGATCGGATATGCTGCCGAAGCGAGTGCCCGTGCGAGTTGCACGCTCAAGGCGCCCCTGCTAACCGCGCGGCGGTATGGCGCATCGCGCGCCTCCGGTTGAACCATCCTATTTGAAAGCTTGAAACATGGCCGAAGAAGCAGGCGCGGCGGGCGCAGCGGAGCAGCAGACAAACGGCGCCGACAATGGCCCCGAAGTTGGCATCATTTCGCAATATGTGAAGGACATGTCGTTCGAGAACCCGAACGCGCCGGCGGTTTACCAGTGGCAGGGCCAGCCGCAGATTGACGTCGGCTTCGACATCGGCGCGGCTTTGGTGGGCGAAGGCGTTCACGAAGTCACTTTGAAGGTCGACGTCCGCGCCCGCACCGAGGGCCAGACCGCCTTCGCGCTCGAGATTCTCTATGCCGGCCTCGTCGGCATGCGCAACGTGCCGGAAGAACAGGTGCAGCCGTTCCTGCTCGCCGAAGCGCCGCGCATCCTGTTCCCCTTCGTTCGCCAGATCGTAGCGCAGGCGGTGATCAACGGCGGCTTCCCGCCGCTGCTTCTAGACCCCATCGATTTCGGCGGCCTGTACATGCAGCGCGCCGCGCAGCAGCTGGCTGACCAGGGCGGCCTTACCGCCAGCGACACAGGCGGGCAGGCCTGATCAGGGTCGGCGGGCGGCCGGAACAGGCGCGATGAACCTCCTAAAAGCGATGGGCACCATCGGCGGGCTCACCATGGTGAGCCGCGTCGCCGGTTTCGCGCGCGAAATGCTGATGTCGCGCATCATGGGCGCAAGCGCGGCCGCCGATGCCTTTTTCGTAGCCTTCCGCCTGCCCAACACCTTCCGCCGCTTGTTCGGTGAAGGCGCTTTCTCGGCGGGCTTCGTGCCCTTGTTCAGCCAGCGCTACCACGGGCCGGAAGGCGAAACGGAAGCGAAAAAGTTTTCGGAAGAGGTGCTTGCGGTCTTCGTGCCGACGCTCATCCTCTTCACGCTTTTGTTCGAGATCATCATGCCGCTCTTCGTGGCGGCGATCTCGGGCTACGAGGGCGAGAAGCTTGCGCTCGCCACCTTCCTCACCCGCATCACCTTCCCGTATCTGCTGCTGATCAGCCTGGTGTCGCTGTTCTCAGGCATCCTGAACAGCCTGACCCGCTTCACCGCCGCCGCCTTTGCACCGACCCTGCTCAACCTCGCAATGCTTGCCGCGATGCTGATCATGCCGGAGGGCGGCGCGGTCACCGCCACCGCGCTTGCCATCGGCGTTACGATCGGCGGCGTGATCCAGCTGTTGCTGCTGATCGTCTCGTGCCGCCGCGCCGGCGTGTCGCTGCGCCTCGGCCGGCCGAAGATGACACCGGGCGTTCGCCAATTCGTCCGGGTGGTCATCCCCGCCACCCTCGGCGCCGGCGTGTACCAGATCAGCGCTTTCATCGACACGTTTTTCCTCGCCCGGATCGGCACCGGCGCCTTGAGCTGGTTCAATTATGCGGACCGCCTGAACCAGCTTCCGCTCGGCGTGATCGGCGCCGCGCTCGGCACCGCTATCCTGCCGCAGGTCAGCCGCTTCGTCGGCGCAAACCAGCCGGGCGAGGCGGCGCGGGTCCAGGGCGAAGCGGCGGGCCTTGCCATGCTGCTCTGCCTCCCTGCCGCCCTTGCGCTCTGCGTCTCGGCCGAGCCGCTGATCGGCGCGATCTTCCAGGGCGGCGAGTTCACCGCCGAAGACGTGCGGCTGACCGCTTTGGTGCTCAGCATCATCGTTCTCGGCTTGCCCGCTTACGTGCTGGTCAAGGTGCTGACGCCGGGCTTCTATTCGCGCCAGGACACGGCGACTCCGGTCAAGACCGCCGCGGTGGTTCTGATCGCCAACGTCGTTCTGAACTTCGTTCTGATCCCGCCCTTCGGCATCGGCGGCCTCGCCGCGGCGATCGCAATCGCAAGCTGGCTCAACTGCATCATCCTCTACGTCATTCTCCACCGCCGCGGCCATTTTCATGTCGAGAAGTGGCTCGCGAGCCGCATCTTGCGACAGCTCGTCGCCGGCGCCGCGATGGTTGCGGCGCTGCTCGCCTTACGCTGGCTGCTCGCCGACTGGTTTACCGGCGACGCGCTCCAGCGGCTCGTCGCGGTGGGCGCCATCGTCGGCGCCGGCATGGCCGTCTATTTCCCAATCGTGTGGTTCATCGGCGGCGTCGACAAGGCCGCCTTTAAGAGCCTGCTTCGCCGCGAAAGGCCTGCCAAGGATGCCGCCTGAAGCCCCTGCCCCGGTAACCCGGGTCGTCTCCGGCATCCAGCCGACCGGCAACCTCCACCTCGGCAACTATCTCGGCGCCATCAAGCGCTGGGTGCAGATGCAGGAGGAGGCGGAATGCTTCTTCTTTCTCGCCGATCTCCACGCCATCACGGTCTATAACGACCCCGCCGAGCTTGCCGCCAACGTGCGCGAAATGGCGGCGGCTTTGATCGCCTGCGGGATCGACGAGGGGAAATCCGTCCTCTTCAACCACGCCCGGGTGCCGGCCCACCCTGAAATGGCCTGGATCCTGAACTGCACCGCCCGCATCGGCTGGCTCAATCGGATGACCCAGTTCAAGGACAAGGCCGGCAAGAACCGCGAAGGCTCGAGCGTCGGCCTCTACGCCTATCCGGTGCTGCAGGCCGCCGACGTTCTCCTCTACCAGGCGAGCCATGTCCCCGTCGGCGAGGACCAGAAGCAGCATATCGAGCTGATCCGCGACATCGCCACCAAGTTCAACACCGACTATCGCGAGATCTTCGCCCTGCCCGAGCCGCAGATCGCGGCGGAAGGCGCGCGGATCATGAGCCTCCGCGACGGCAGCGCGAAGATGTCGAAGTCCGATCCTTCGGACATGAGCCGGATCAACCTGACCGACGACACCGATCTGATCGTGCAGAAAATCCGCAAGGCGAAGACGGACGCGGAGCCGCTGCCGGACAGCATGGACGGCCTTGCCGGCCGTGCCGAGGCGCGTAACCTCGTGACCATCTACTCGGTGCTTGCCGACGAGCCGGCGCAGGCGGTGCTGGCGCGCTTCTCCGGCCAGGGCTTCGGTGCGTTCAAGCCGGCGCTCGCCGATCTGCTGGTCGAGACGATGCGACCGATCAAGAGCCGACTCGATGCGCTGCGGAGTGATCCGGCGGAGCTCG
>DASVUO010000155.1:0-8711 GCA_036386995.1 Allosphingosinicella sp.
CCGCGCCCGCGCCATTGTGCTCGCCATGCTCTCCCGCCGGCCGGACCTCCGGGCGGAGATGGTTCGGCAGGGGGTGCGCGGAGGGGTGATCGGGCAGGACGAGGCGATTACCGATCTGCCGGAGCATCGGCACTGGACTAAGCCGAAGCGCGACGACCGGCGGCTGACGGCGTGCGAGCTCAAGTACTTTGAACGCATCGAGGCGCAGAGCGACCGGGAGTATTGGAACGAGCGGTCGCGCGGAACGGGCGGGCGCTTCACCACGGTGGGCGCGGAGAACCTGCTCGCCGTGCCGGGGAGCCGCTATTTCGGCGAGAACATCCTGGTGCACGAATTCTCGCACACGGCGCTGGACGCGATTCAGGTCGCGGACCCGAAGCTCTACGCGCAGGTCGAGGCCGCTTACCAGGCGGCTCTGAAGGCCGGGCGGTGGAAGGGCGACTACGCCGCGGTGACGATGACCGAATATTGGGCGGAAGGGACTCAATATTGGTTCAACACCAACATGCTTGCCCGGCTGGACGAAACGGAGGTGCTATCCGACAAGGACCTCCGGCGCTACGATCCCTTACTCGCCGCAGCGCTGGCCAAGGCCTATGGCAAGCGGCACCGGATCGCCGCCGACCCGTTCTTTAAGCACAGCGCGCGGCTGAACGTGCCGAAGGGGTATAAAAGCGCCGAATGCTAAGGTGGCGCCCCCCGCGGCCTTAGTTGAAGACGGCGAGCAGCTTCATGCCCTTGGCCGCTTCGCTCGGCGCACCGACGAAGATGTTGAGCGGCGGGAAGGACTTGTGAAGCACCCGGTAGGCGCGGTCGCCGGCGGGCGTCTGACCGGCGGCGGTTTCGAAGCTCAAGGCGAAGGCCTGCTTGCGGCCGCACGAGGCGGGGCGGCTGCCCGCCGAGGGAAGCAGCTTCAGTTCGGCAAGCTTGGCGGCGACGGGGCCGTTTTCGCCTTCGATTGTGAAGGTCTGGCCGACCACCCCCCTCCATTCGGAGACGCTGCCATGCTCCAGGGACACGAACAGCCGTTCCCACCAGCTGAAAACATGCTTCGAGCCGCCCTTCTTAAGGTTCAGCCCGAGCTTGGGCGCGGCGACGGCGGCGGCGCCGATGCTTCCCGCGCCGAGCGCGAGAAGAAGGTTGCGGCGCATATTGTCCGTGGCGTCAGCTGTTTTCATCGGTGCCCCCATGCACGTGTCCGTCCGCCCCGCTCCCCACGAGCGCGGCGGTTATCGTGTAAATCGTCCACGGTTGTCCCGGCTTCCCCTTAAGCCGTGAACCCCAGCTTTAATGCGGGAAGGCGCGCTGTCCAGCCCTTATTTCGCGCGGGGGTTGAAGGGCTTAGCCCCAGTTCAGACCAGTTCCACCGCCATCGCCGTCGCTTCGCCGCCGCCGATGCAGAGGGTCGCGAGGCCGCGGCGCTGGCCGTGAGTCTCGAGCGCGCTGATCAGGGTGGCGAGGATTCGCGCGCCGGAAGCCCCGATCGGGTGGCCCAAAGCGGTGGCGCCGCCGTGGACGTTGAGCTTTTCGTGCGGAATGCCGAGATCGCGCATCGCGATCATGGCGACGCAGGCGAAGGCTTCGTTCACTTCCCACAGATCGACGTCGTCAACCGACCAGCCGGCTTTCTCGAGCGCCTTGTGGACGGCCGGGACGGGGGCGGTGGTGAATAGGTTCGGCGCCTGGGCGTGGGCGGCGTGGGCGACGATGCGGGCGACCGGCTTCACGCCCAGCCGGTCGGCGACGCTCTGGCGGGTGATGACGAGCGCGGCGGCGCCGTCCGAGATCGAAGAGGCGTTGGCGGCGGTGATGGTGCCGTCCTTGGCGAAGGCAGGCTTGAGGCCGGGAATGCGCGCGGGGTTCGCCTTGCCGGGCTGCTCGTCGCAGGTGACCACTTCCTCGCCCTTGCGGGTGGTGACGGTGACCGGCGTGGTCTCCCGGTCGAAGGCTCCGGAGGTGATCGCGGCCGTGGCGCGGCGCAGCGACTCGATGGCATATTCGTCCTGCTGTTCCCGCGTGAACTGATATTCGCGCGCCGTGTCTTCGGCGAAGGTGCCCATCGCCCGGCCCTTGTCATAGGCATCTTCCAGGCCGTCGAGCATCATGTGGTCGTAGACCGTGTCGTGGCCGATGCGCGCGCCGGCACGGTGCTTGGTCATCAGATAAGGCGAGTTGGACATCGACTCCATGCCGCCGGCGACGATCAGGTCGGCCGAGCCGGCGGCGATCATGTCGTGCGCGAACATCGCCGCCTGCATGCCGGAGCCGCAGACCTTGTTGATGGTGGTCGCTTCAACGGAGCGGGGCAGCCCAGCGCCCAGCGCCGCCTGGCGGGCAGGCGCCTGGCCGAGGCCGGCAGGGAGGACGCAGCCCATGAAGATCTTGTCGACGTCTTCCCCGGAGATGCCGGCCCGCTCGATCGCAGCCCGAACGGCGGTTGCGCCGAGTTCGGTCGCGGGCACGGGGGCAAGCTGGCCCTGAAACCCGCCCATCGGCGTACGGGCGTAGGAAAGAATAACGATCGGGTCGTGGGCGGCGGTGGCCATGAAATCAGAACTCCTAAACCTACCCGCTCATGTCGAGCGGGGTTCGAGCAAAGTCGAGAACCCCTGTCGAGACACGCCTGGGTCCCTCGACCCCGCGTCTCGACTTCGCTCGACGCTTGCTCGGGATGAGCGGGTAATGCGTTTTCCGCCCACCTTCGACGCTAGCTCGGGTGAGCGGTGGTTGAGGTAAGCGGTGTTGCCGCCACATAGTCCCCGCCTGCGCCTTGTCCAAGTCTTTCCCCCTCTGCTAGGGCGCGGGCCAAGAGGAGAGTTATTGCATGGCCGATATCGGGCTCGACTTCGCCCTTGGCGAGATGGCCGACACCATTCGCGACGCCACCCAACGCTTCGCCGCCGACCGCATCGCGCCTTTGGCGGCGCGGATCGATGCGGATGACTGGTTCCCCGTCGAGCTGTGGCCGGAGATGGGCGCACTCGGCCTGCACGGCATCACCGTTTCGGAAGAGGATGGCGGGCTCGGGCTTGGCTATCTCGAGCATGTGGTGGCGCAGGAGGAGGTGGCGCGGGCCTCCGCCTCGATCGGGCTCTCCTATGGCGCGCACTCGAACCTCTGCGTCAACCAGATCCGCCGCTGGGCCAATGCGGAGCAGAAGGCAAAGTATCTGCCGGGGCTGATCTCCGGCGAGCATGTCGGAAGCCTTGCCATGTCCGAAGCGGGCGCGGGGTCCGACGTGGTGTCGATGAAGCTCAAGGCCGAAAAGGTCGCCGGCGGCTACCGGCTGAACGGCACCAAGTTCTGGATCACCAACGCCCACCATGCCGACGTTCTGGTCGTCTACGCCAAGACCGGCGAAGGCAGCCGGGGCATCACCACCTTCCTGATCGAAAAGGGCATGGAAGGCTTCAGCCTCGGCCAGAAGCTCGACAAAATGGGCATGCGCGGTTCGCCCACCGGCGAGCTGGTGTTCAACGATTGCTTCGTTCCCGACTGGAATGTGATGGGGCCGGTGAACGGCGGCGTCGGCGTGCTGATGAGCGGGCTCGATTACGAGCGTACCGTGCTTGCCGGCATCCAGCTCGGCATCATGCAGGCGTGCCTCGACGTGGTGCTGCCCTACATTCGCGACCGCAAGCAGTTCGGGCAGCCGATCGGCTCCTTCCAGCTGATGCAGGCCAAGGTCGCCGACATGTATGTCGCGCTAAATTCCGCGCGGGCTTACGTCTACACGGTGGCGCGCAATTGCGACGCGGGGAAGACGACGCGCTTCGACGCGGCGGGTGCGATTCTGCTTGCAAGCGAGAGCGCGGTGAAGGTCAGCCTAGAGGCGATCCAGGCGCTGGGGGGCGCGGGTTACACCAAGGACTGGCCGGTGGAGCGCTTCCTGCGCGACGCAAAGCTGCTCGACATCGGCGCCGGCACCAACGAGATCCGCCGAATGCTGATCGGCCGCGAGCTGATCGGCGCCGGCGCATGAGCGAGAGCTTCCTCAACGTCCTCCAGTGGTATGGCGCGATCGCCGGGACGATCGCGGCTCTGGTGGTGTCGCTCGACCTCGGGCGCCGTGCCACCGGCTGGGCCTTTGTGCTGTTCGTGACGGCGTCGGTCGCCTACGTCGCCTGGGGGTTCCTGAACGACGAGGGCAAGGCGGTCGCCTGGCAGAACACGGTGCTGTTCGTAGTCAACCTGATCGGCGTCTATCGCTATCTGATCCGCAAGCTGCCGGTGCATCCGGAGACCCAAAAAGCATGAGCCGGATCGTCTCCAAGGTTGACGAAGGCTCGGAGGCTTTTCGCAAAAATGCTGCGCACAATCGCGCGCTTGCCGAGGCGCTTCGGGAGCGTACTTCGCAGGCCGCTTTGGGTGGCCCGGAGAAGCACCGCGAGCGGCACGTCGCGCGCGGCAAATTGCTTCCGCGCGACCGCGTCGGGCGGCTGCTCGATCCGGGCGCGCCGTTCCTCGAAGTCGGCCAGCTTGCCGCCAACGGCATGTATGGCGACGAGGCTCCGGGCGCTGGGATGATCGCGGGCGTCGGCCGCGTCTCCGGGCGCGAGTGCATGATCGTCGCCAACGATCCGACGGTGAAGGGCGGCGCGTACTTCCCGCTCACCGTGAAGAAGCACCTGCGCGCGCAGGAGATTGCGCGGGAGAACCGGCTGCCCTGCATCTACCTGGTGGATTCGGGCGGCGCCAACCTGCCGCACCAGGCGGAGGTGTTTCCGGACAAAGAGCATTTCGGCCGCATCTTCTTCAACCAGGCGCAGATGTCGGCGGAAGGCATCGCCCAGATCGCCTGCGTGATGGGGAGCTGCACGGCCGGCGGCGCTTACGTGCCGGCGATGAGCGACGAAAGCGTCATCGTCCGCAACCAGGGCACGATCTTCCTTGGCGGCCCGCCTTTGGTGAAGGCGGCGACCGGCGAAGTGATTTCGGCGGAAGACCTCGGCGGCGGTGACCTCCATGCGCGGCGCTCGGGCGTGGTCGATCACCTTGCCGACAATGACGAACATGCGCTTGCCATCGTGCGCAGCATCGTGGCGCGGCTCAACACCACCAAGGCGCACGATCTCGACATCGCCGAGCCGGTCGCGCCGAAGCTCGACCCGGAGGAATTGTACGGCATCATCCCGGACGACGTCCGCACGCCCTACGACGTGCACGAGGTTATCGGCCGAATCGTTGACGGCTCCGACTTCCACGAGTTCAAGGCGCTGTACGGCACCACCTTGGTCTGCGGCTTCGCGCGCATCTGGGGCATGCCGGTGGCGATCCTCGCCAACAACGGCATATTGTTTTCGGAAAGTGCGCTCAAGGGCGCGCACTTCATCGAGCTCGCCTGTCAGCGCCGGACGCCCTTGCTGTTCTTGCAGAACATCTCCGGCTTCATGGTCGGCGGCAAATATGAAGCGGGCGGCATCGCCAAGGACGGCGCCAAGCTGGTGACGGCGGTGGCGACGGCGCAGGTCCCAAAGGTGACGGTGCTGATCGGCGGCAGCTTCGGCGCCGGCAATTACGGCATGAACGGCCGGGCCTACGGGCCGCGGTTCCTGTTCACCTGGCCGAACAGCCGGATCAGCGTAATGGGCGGCGAACAGGCGGCGAGCGTCCTCGCCACGGTGCACAAAGATGCCGACAGCTGGACGCCGGAGGAGGCCGAAGCCTTCAAGGCCCCGATCCGCCAGCGCTACGAAGACGAAGGCAACCCGTATTACGCCAGCGCCCGCCTCTGGGACGATGGCATCATCGACCCCGTGCAGACCCGCGACGTCCTCGGCCTAGCCTTCAGCGCCTGCCTCAACGCGCCGATCCCGGAGCGGGCGCAATTCGGATTGTTCCGGATGTGATGGGGAGCGAGCTGCTCTTGGACGGACGCTCGATGGCGAGCGAAGCGGATTTGCACGACGTGATCGACCGCGCCGCACGTGAGGTTGGGTTCGGTGGATATGGCCGCAACCTCGATGCGCTTTGGGATGTACTGACCGGCTTTTTGGAACTGCCTGTTCAGGTTCGTTGGGTGAACGCGCGTTTCAATCACGCGTGGGGCCTGCGTTACGACAAGATCGTCAGGATCTTCGAGGATGCCGAGCGTGAGCTAGGCACCGAATTCAAGTTTGAGATAATGCCATGATCCGCTCCCTCCTCATTGCCAACCGGGGCGAGATTGCCTGCCGGATCATTCGCACGGCCCGCAGGCTCGGCATCCGCACGGTGGCTGTTTACTCCGACGCGGATCGGCATGCGCTCCACGTCCGCGAGGCGGACGAGGCGGTGCATATCGGCGCGTCCGCGGCGCGGGACAGCTATCTCGTCGGCGAGAAGATCATTGCTGCCGCCAAGGGCTCCGGCGCCGAGGCCATTCACCCGGGCTACGGCTTCCTGTCGGAGAACGCCGCGTTCGCCGAGGCTGTGGAAGCGGCGGGGCTCATCTGGGTTGGCCCCAAGGCGGCGTCGATCCGCGCGATGGGGCTCAAGGACGCGGCCAAGGCGCTGATGATCGAGGCGGGGGTTCCGGTGACGCCGGGTTACCTCGGTGAGGATCAAGCGCCTGAGCGGCTTCATGCCGAGGCGGATGCGATCGGCTATCCCGTGCTGATCAAGGCCGTGGCCGGCGGCGGCGGGAAGGGGATGCGGCGGGTCAACGACAGCGCCGAGTTCGCCGACATGCTCGCCTCCTGCAAGCGCGAGGCGGCGGCATCGTTCGGCGACGACCGCGTGCTGATCGAGAAGTACATCCTTCGTCCGCGCCACATCGAAGTGCAGGTGTTCGGCGACAGCCACGGCCAAGTCGTCCACCTGTTCGAGCGCGATTGTTCGCTTCAGCGCCGCCACCAGAAGGTGATCGAGGAAGCACCGGCGCCCGGTATGGACGAAGCGACCCGCGCGGCGGTGTGCGGGGCCGCGGTCAAGGCGGCGCAGGCGGTCGACTATGTCGGCGCGGGGACGATCGAGTTCATTGCCGATGCGTCGGAAGGGCTCCGGCCGGACCGCGTCTGGTTCATGGAAATGAACACGCGCCTCCAGGTCGAGCATCCGGTGACCGAGGAGATTACCGGGCAGGATCTGGTCGAATGGCAGCTCCGCGTCGCGTCGGGAGAGCCGCTGCCGCTTCGCCAGGACCAGCTCGCCATCCGCGGCCACGCGATGGAAGCGCGGCTTTACGCCGAGGATCCGGCGCATGAATTCCTCCCCTCCACCGGCCGGCTCGACCATTTCGTGCTTCCGCGCGGGGTGCGGATCGACACGGGCGTCGAGGAAGGCGACCGGATCAGCCCTTATTACGACCCGATGATCGCCAAGGTGATCGCGCGGGGCGCCACCCGCGACGAAGCGGCGGAGCGGCTGACGGAGGCGCTGCACGAGGTCGAAGTCTGGCCGGTGCGCACCAACGCCGGCTTCCTCGCCCTCGCCGCGGCCGACGAGGATTTCCGCAGCGGCGACGTCGACACCTCGTTCATCCCCGCCCGCATCGAGCGGCTGGTGCCGGACACGGCGCCGCCCGAGGGCGTCTGGAACCTGGCCGCGACGGCGCTTCTTGCCTCCGATTTCGGCAACGGCGGCGAGGCCGACCCGTGGGCGGCTCTGCAGGGCTTCCGGCTGAACGGCGCGGAGGATCTGCGGGTCGCGATCGCCCATGGAGGCGAGACGCGGCTGGTGGACGCGAGCGGCGATGCGCCGCTGGAGGGCGTCGCCACGGCTGAAGGGGAGACGGTGCTGGTCTTCTCGGCCGGCCAGGCGTTCGCCTTCACCCTGCCGGGAGTCGGTGGCGGCGGGGCAGGCGGCGCGGCGGGCGACGGCAGCTTGCTGTCGCCGATGCCGGGGCGGGTGATTTCCGTCGACGTCGCGCAAGCTCAGCGGGTGGCCAAGGGTCAGAAGCTCGTCACTCTGGAAGCGATGAAGATGGAGCACAGCATGGTCGCCCCCTTCGACGGCGTCGTGGCCGAGCTTGCCGTTACGGAAGGCGCGCAGGTGACGGAGGGGACGATGCTGGTGAAGGTGGAGAAGGAATGAGGGTGATCGCTTCTTATCCTCCCCGGAATGGGGAGGGGGACCGCACGAAGTGCGGTGGTGGGGTCCCAGCGTCCGAACCGGCACCCAGGCGGGCCCCCTCCACCGTCCTTCAGACGGTCCCCCTCCCCGTGCCGGGGAGGATATAAGATGCCCGGCCGCTTTTTCGACGAATGGACGCTTGGCGACACGATCGCGCATCAGCCGCACCGGACGGTGACGGAGACCGACAACCTGCTCATCTCCGCGCTGACCCACAATCCGCAGCCGCTGCATCTCGACGCCGAATATGCGGCGGGGACGGAGTTCGGGCGGATCGTCGTCAACGGCACTTTCACCTTCGCGCTGATGGTCGGTCTGTCGGTGGGGGACACGACGCTGGGCACGCTGGTCGCCAACCTCGGCTACGACAAGGTGCGGATGCCGAAGCCGGTGTTCATCGGCGACACTTTGCGCGCGGAGACGGAGGTGGTGGGGCCGAGCGGCCTCCGAAGCTTGCGCGCCGGCCCCCCCACCAGGCTTCGCCTGGTCCCCCTCCCCGTTCCGGGGAGGAGACAGCGTCACCGCGAGCGCCGCATCAGGGCGGTGCGCTCGCACACGCAAACCAGTTCGTCGCGCTCGTTGAGCATCGAATGTTCGAAGGTGACAATGCCGGCGTCGGGGCGGGAGCGGCTGTCCTTGAGGCCGATCACTTCCGTCTC
>DASVUO010000156.1:0-6381 GCA_036386995.1 Allosphingosinicella sp.
GTCACGATAGAGAGCGGAACTGTACTCCACCGTATCCATGACTGTAGGTTTGCTGCAACCGGCTTCAATCCTGGTTTTGGGCTTTCGCGCTTCGCCCCTTTCGATGTGGCAGGCAAGGCTGTTTCGACGGCCTATGCTGCAACATCCCTGGAATGTGCAGCCTTTGAAACGATCTTCCACGATCTTGAAGCTGCGGCGCCGTTCAAGTTCGTGCCGCTCTCCAGTCTGGAGGGATTACAATATTCCACCTTCCAGGTTGACAGGCCCGTACGGCTCGCCAGCCTCTACAGCGCTGATCTAATGAGATTTGGGCTTGAGAGGAGGCAGGTGATCGATACCCCTCGGAGCAGTTACCCGATTACACGCCTCTGGTCGGCTACTGTGCATCATTCGGACCCTAAAGCTGACGGGATGATCTGGGTGTCACGAAGGTATGACCAGGAGCGGGCGTTGATCTTGTTCGGGGATCGCGTACTCACGGATGAGCTCAGCGTGGTCGCATCGACTCGCATCACGGAAGACCCAACAACGCTGGAAGTGATTTTTGATCTTGGTCAGCGAGCCGGGATCGATATCGCTGGGTAAATGCAAGCGACGCGGCGATGCAACCGACTACCTCCGCGCCTGGAACGAACTGCCACTAGGTGCGCGAACAAAAGAAGAACTTTCCTACATCACCTTCGCTCCCGCATATCCTGTCCGATTGGCCGCGACTCGGCTGGAGGAGAGGAGAACGCCCATGCAAAACCGCACGCCCGTGCCGCGCTCGGAGCGGCCGCCGCTGCCGGACTTCGCGCCGGTGCCGCGCAAGTATCGGCATGATGGGTGGACGCCGGAGCGGCAGAAGGCATTTATCGAGGCGCTTGCCGATACGGGGTGCGTCAGCCGGGCGGCTCGGATGGTGAATATCTCTCAGCAAAATGCCTATGCGCTGCGGCGCTCGGCGGGGGCGGAGGGGTTTCGGCGGGCGTGGGACGCGGCGCTCGACTTCGGGCTGAAGCGCCTCAAGGACATCGCCTTCGAGCGGGCTGTGGAAGGGTATCTGGTGCCGGTGTTCGTGGCCGGCAAGCTGATGGGCTTTCGCCGCAAGCATAATGACGCGCTGCTGATGTTCTGCCTGCGCCACTACGGCCAGGACGGGAACGGCAAGCGGACCACCGTGAACTATTTCTCGTCGCGGGCGAGCGCGGGGGCGGGGGCTACGGCGGGTCTCTCGACTTCGCTCGAGATGAGCGGCGGAAGTGGGCAGGCGGAGGCGCATGCTTCTGCGACAACGGTTCGGACGGTGATCTCCGGCGAGGGTGGCGGGAACGGGGAGGCGGGCGCTCGGCGCGACGACGAGGCGGCGGCTCTGCTCGAGAGCTTCGAAGGGGTGGCGCTCGATGGCCAGGCGGCGGCGGAGGTCGCGGCGGCGCTGGAGGCGTGCGCGGCGCGGGCGCGGGAGGCGCAAGCGGCGTTCGAGGCGGACGGCGAGGCGGCGATCGAGGCGGGGCTGGACAATCCGGCGACGCAGTTCGTGCGGGTGTGGGAGAGGAACAGCCCGTTTCACGGGACGCTCGAGCCGCAGGTGTTCAGCGTGGCGGAGGAGTGTTTCACGCCCGACGAGGACGAATGGCGGCTGGCCGGGGCGGAGATGCCGCCCGAGCTGGCGCAATGGCGCGACGCGGCGGAGCAAGCGGAGGCGGCGCGGGCGGAGGCGGACGCGGCGGAGGCGGACGCGGCGGAGGCGGATGGAACCTGCACACAATCTCCACAGCGCGCGGACGAGGGGTGCAAAGGGGCGGGCGATAAGGGAGGCTGACGAACGACACGAGACGGGGAGCGAAGAGAATGGCGGCAGGAACTTTGAATGGCGGTGGGCGCGGCGGGAGCTGGGTTCGGGTGGTGCTTTGGGGCGGGGCGGCGGCCTTGCTCGCGCTGCCCGCGGTGGCGATGCAGTTTACCGGAGAAGTGAACTGGACGGCGTCCGACTTCGTCTTCGCGGCGGTGGTATTCGGCACAATCGGCCTGCTCGCCGAGGGCGCCGTGCGGATGAGCGGCAACGGATCGTACCAGGCAGGCGCCGGCTTCGCGCTCGCCGCCGCCTTCGCGACAGTCTGGGCGAACGGCGCCGTCGGCATGATCGGTAATGAGGACAATGCGTACAACCTCCTGTTCCTGGGCGTGGTCGCGGCGGCGTTGCTGGGCGCGGTGGTAGCGCGGTTCCGGGCGGGCGGCATGGGAATCGCGATGCTGGCAGCGGGGCTCGGCCATGCCGGGGTGGCGCTTGGCGGCTATTCGGTTGACCCGAGGGGCGCGACCTTCTCGCTCGCCTTCGTGCTTCTCTGGCTGCTGTCAGCGGCCTTGTTCAGGAACGCCCGCACCGGCTGAGCCGCCCGGGGAAAGGCGCCAGCGTCTTTCCGTGGATTTTTCGGCCCGGGGAGGCCACAAGGCGGCGATGCGCAGCCTCCTTCTCCTCGCCCCCTTCCTGCTTCTCGCGTGCGGCGACGAGGTGCGCGACGACCATTATGCCAACCAGACCGCGCCCACTGTGCCCGCGCCGCCGCCCGCGCCGGTGACCGCCGACGTGCCGGTGCGGATCGGCGAGCTCGGGCCGAACTTCGACGCCTGCGCCACCGCCGGCACCACACGGCACCTCAAGCCCGGGCAAAGCCTCCCCGTCCGCGCCGCCCCGTTCGACACGGCTGGTGACGCGGGGGCGATCCCGGCTGGCGCCCGCTTCTTTGTTTGCGCGCGCAGCCACGACCAGAAGTGGCTCGGCGTGGTGTTCGACGAAAACGGCCAGCTCGGCGATCGCTGCGGCGTTTCCTCCCCCGTCACCCGCCGCCGCAACTATGACGGGCCCTGCCGCTCCGGCTGGGTGGCGAGCGCCTTCGTGCGGTTGATCGCGGGCATCGAGCCTCCCGCGGCGGCGAATCAGTCGGTGGCGGAGGGCAATTCGGCCGCCTGAAAAGCCACAGCTGCTGAAAAGTTCCTGCCGAATGCGTAATTTTCTTCGCTGTGCCCCCGGAGTCACACGGTTCACCGCGATAAGCCGTACGCTGTGTTGAGTTTTCCCGCGCGCTAAGTCATTGCCCTTTCAACGGAAACGAGAGCGGCGGCGCCCTGTGCGATGGGGCGGCGGATGCGAGACGGGGCCGCGATCGGGGATGCGCAACGGCTGCATCCGGGGGATCGCACACCGCACAGATTTGGACCTTCATGAACCGGATTTTTCGGGCCGCGGGCTTTGCCGCGGCTGCGGTCGCGCTCAGCGCGGCGGCGAGCATTGCCTCACCTTCGCAAGCCGAAGGTCCGGCGCCCGTCGCCCTGGTAGCCGCTCCGCTCGATGCCTCGACGCCGGTTGCGATCGACGCAGCGCTTGACGGCGCCGCGGCACGGGTTGCCCCGCTCGCCAAGGCCGACGAAAAACCCGGCGTGGTTTCCCGCTTGTGGACCGCCGCGACCGACTGGATCGGCGTTTCCAAAACCACCGCCGCCGCTCCCGCCGCCGGCCAGGCGCTCCGCACCCTGGACGAACTGGTGCTCGCTTATGCCGGCCAATCGACCGAAGGCCGCGACCAGGATTGCCTCGCCAAGGCCGTCTATTTCGAAGCGCGCGGCGAGCCGCTGGAAGGCCAGCTTGCGGTTGCCCAGGTGGTGATCAACCGCGCCGGATCCGGCCGCTACCCCGCCGACGTCTGCTCGGTGATCACCCAGCCGGCGCAATTCTCCTTCATCCACCGCGGCCGCTTCCCCACCCCGGATTTCGGGTCGGACGCGTGGCGCAAGGCCGTCGCCGTTGCCAAGATCGCGCAGGGCAAATTGTCGAACACGCTGCCGTCCAACGTGCTCTGGTACCACGCCGAATACGTTGCGCCGAGCTGGGGCAAGCGCCTGACGCGGCAGGCCAAGATCGGCCTCCACATCTTCTATTCGTAAGGGCTGAGCCTAGCCCGCGTCGCTGAGGTTGCCGGGGCCGAAGCCGAAGGGCAGCAGCTCCGAGATGCGGGTCGTGTTCGCTTCCGTGCCGTCGCCGTTGGCCGAGACGATTTCGATGTCGCGGTTGCCGAGGTGCGCGGCTTCAAGGATCGCCTGACGGCAACCGCCGCACGGCGTGCAGACGCCGCTCCCTTGAAGCGCGCCGCTGCTCGCATCGCCGCCGGCCACCGCGATCCGCTTCACCTTCGCCAGTCCGAACGCTGAATGCGCGGCGGAGAGCGCCGACTGCTCGGCGCACATGCCGAGCCGGTAGCAGGCATTCTCGATATTTGTGCCCACCACCACTTCACCGTCCACCGATTCGATCGCGCAGCCGACCGAGAAGCGGGAATAAGGCGCGTAGGCGCCGAGCGCCGCCTGACGGGCGCGTTCGATGAGGGGATCGGTGCTGGTCATGCCCCTCCCTTAAGCCGGGAGCGGTGCGGGCGCGAGACGCAAAAAGCGGCTGACTCCCGTGCGCCGTCATGGCACCTCAGCCGCTCAGGCTTTTGGGAAACGGGGGCGGATCGATGCGGTTGAAACTGGTGACGATGGCGGCGGCGGTTGCGCTTGGCGGCTGTACGGCAAAGACGGGGCAGCAGGGCGTTGGACCCAATGCCGCCACCGCGCCGGTTGAGGTAAAGATCATCGCCTTCAACGACTTTCATGGCAATCTGATGCCGCCCAAGCGCTCCATCGATCTGCCGCTCGCCGGCGGCGGAAACACGCCCGTGCCCGCGGGCGGCGCGGCGTACTTCGCTTCGGCCGTCGCCCAGCTCAAGGCCGCTAACCCCAACAATGTGGTGGTCTCGGCCGGCGACATGATCGGCGCCTCGCCGCTGGTTTCCTCGCTGTTCCTGGACGAGCCGACCATCCTGGCGATGAACCTGATCGGCGTGGACTTCAACGCGGTCGGCAACCACGAGTTCGACCGCGGCAGCGGCGAGCTCCTGCGCATGCGCCATGGCGGCTGCGAGAACTTCACCGCCCGCCAGCCTTGCCGGGTCGATCCGGGCTTCGGAGGCGCCAAGTTCGACTTCCTCGCCGCCAACACCGTCCGCGACAGCGGCGGCACCTTGTTCCCGGCCTACGGCATCAAGACCTTCGGCAAGGGCCGCAACCGCGTGAAGGTCGCCTTTATCGGCATGACTCTGGAAGCGACGCCTTCGGTGGTCACCCCGGCTGGCGTCGCCGGCCTCAGCTTCCGCGACGAGGCCGACACCGCCAACGCGCTGATCCCCAAGCTCAAGGCCGAAGGCGCCGACGCGATCGTAATCGTGATCCACGAAGGCGCAGTCAGCAAGAAGAGCTACAACGACAAGGATTGTTCGGGGCTGAGCGGCGATCTGCTGCCGATCCTCGACCGGCTGGACCCGGAGGTGGACGTCGTCGTCTCCGGCCACACCCACAACGCCTATGTCTGCGATTATGCGCAGATCAACCCGGCGAAGCCGTTCCTGGTGACCAGCGCCGGCCAGTACGGCACCATGGTCACCGACATCCGCCTGACCATCGGCGGCGGCGAGGTGCGGGCCAAGCTCGCCGACAACGTCATCGTCCAGGGCGAAGGCTATTCCGGCTCGCGCGGTGAGGTGGTGCCGGTTGCGTCGGTGCCCCGCTTCGAACCGAACCCGGCGGTGGCGCAGCTCGTCTACCGCTACCAGCAGGCGGCGGCGCCGGTGGAAGCGGAGCCGGTCGGCAAGCTTTCCGGCGCGGCCCTGCGCGAGCGGAATGAGGCGGGCGAAAGCGTGCTCGGCAATCTCATCGCCGACGCGCAGCTTGCCGCCACCGCCACGCCTGCGGGCGGCGGCGCCCAGATCGCCTTCATGAACACGGGCGGCATCCGCGCCGATCTGGTGCCGGGGGCAGGGGGCGTGGTCACCTTCGGCCAGGCTTATGCGGTCCAGCCGTTCGGCAATTCGATGACGGTGAAAACGATGACCGGGCGGCAGTTGAAGGCGCTCCTCGAGCAGCAGTTCAACAGCGGCGCGAACAGCGTCGAAAGCCCAAACATCCTGCAAGTCTCGAACGGCTTCAGCTACGCCTACGACCTTTCAAAGCCGGCAGGCGAGCGCATCCGCGAAATGACGCTGAACGGCGCGCTGGTGCGCGACGATGCCACCTACCGCGTGGCGATGAGCAACTTCCTGTCCAGCGGCGGCGACAATTTCACTGTCTTCCGCGACGGCAGCGATCCAGTGGGCGGATTGCAGGACATCGAAGTGCTGGCGGCGTACCTCTCAGGCGCCGACACGCGCCCGCTCCCGGCGTTGGGGCGGATCCGCAACCTGACACCGAAGCCTTAGAGCAGGGCGCTAAGCCCCTCCCCTTCAGGGGAGGGGTTTGGGGAGGAGCATGCTCGCCTGCACCACCCAAGTGGGTGGCCACCCAGGTCTTCCCCTCCCCAACCCCTCCCCTGAA
>DASVUO010000157.1:0-8842 GCA_036386995.1 Allosphingosinicella sp.
GTGACGTGCGCGGCCGAACTGGTCGCCGAACATGCCGCGACCCCGCCCGCTATCCTGCGCGTCATCAACATCCTGTTCGTAATCGCCGCGGTGCTTCAGGCGGCGATCTGGGTGCGCGAGTTGATCCTCGGCTACATCCAGCACCGCGCCGGAATCGACGACGAGCACTCGACGCTCTCCTCCGCAATTGGAATCATCCGCTTGCTGGTGACGGTGGCGTTGTTCGCCATCGCGATCATCCTCATTCTCGACAATCTCGGCGTCAACGTCACCGGCCTGATCGCCGGCCTGGGCATCGGCGGCATCGCCATCGGCCTTGCCGCGCAGGGCATCTTCTCAGACCTGTTCGCGGCCCTCTCCATCATCTTCGACCGCCCCTTCCGGCGCGGAGAGACGATCACCTTCGGAAGCCCGGCGACGACCGGGACGGTGGAGCGGATCGGCCTCAAGAGCACCCGCATCCGCTCGCTGAACGGGGAGGAAGTGGTGATTTCCAACACCAAGCTGCTCGAGGCGCAGCTCCAGAACTGGACGCTGCTCCAGCGCCGTCGCGGCTTGATGGTGTTCGGCGTCACCTACCAGACGCCGCCTGAGACTCTTGAGCAGGTGCCGGCGGTGCTGCGCGACATCACCGACGCGACCCCCCTCGCCTCCTTTGATCGCGCCCACGCGATCCAGTTCGGCGCCTCATCGATCGACTTCGAATTCGTCTTCCACGTCGAGGCAAGCGACATCGTCGACTTCAACGCGGCTCGGCAGGCGATCATGATCGAAATGATGAAGCGCTTCCGCGAAATGGACGTGGAGTTCGCCTACCCCACCCAGGTCACCTACACCGCCGCCCCCGACGGCAAACTGGTCATGCCCTACCCGCATGTGAAGGTGGTCGCGGTGCCGGACGAAGACGCGGAATAGAACCGGCGGCGGAGCTCGTGCAACCGTCGCCCCAGCGAAGGCTGGGGCCCATGCTGAACCTCAATCCGCGCCGCCCTGTGGCGACACAGCATGGATGCCAGCATTCGCTGGCATGACGTAGTGGGAATCAGGAGGCTTGCGCGTACGCTTCCACGCGCGCGACGTGTGCCGCCTTCTCCGCGTCACTCAAGAACGAGCCGGTGAAGCTGTTCTTCGCGAGCGTCACCAGCTGCTCCCGGCTCAACCCGCGCGCATCTGCCGCCGCGATGTAGTTGGCATTCACGTAGCCGCCGAAATAGGCCGGATCGTCCGAATTGATCGTCACCTTCAGCCCGGCGGCCAGCATCGCATCGATCGGGTGATCGGCCATGTCGTCCACCACGCAGAGCTTGAGGTTGGAGAGCGGGCAGACCGTGAGCGTCATCCCCTCCCGCACCAGCCGCTGGACCAAGCCTGCGTCCTCCATCGACCGGTTGCCATGGTCGAGCCGGTCGACCTTCAGAACGTCCAGCGCCTGGTGGACATATTTCGGCGGCCCCTCCTCCCCGGCATGGGCGACCAGCTTCAGCCCCCGCTCGGCGGCGGCGGCGAAGACTCGGGCGAATTTCTCCGGCGGGTGGCCGAGCTCCGAACTGTCGAGCCCCACGCCGTCGATCCGCTCGAGCCACGGCTCGGCCTCCTTCAAAGTGGCGAAGGCCGCCTCCTCGTCCAGGTGGCGCAGGAAGCAGAGAATGAGCTTGGACGTAATCCCCTGCTTCGCCTTCGCTTCGTCCATGCCGGCAAGCAGCCCGCGCATCACCGTGTCGAACGACACGCCGCGGTCGGTGTGCGTCTGCGGATCGAAGAAAATCTCGGCATGCACGACGTTGTCGGCGGCGCAACGGTCGAAATAGGCGCTCGCAAGGTCGCGGAAGTCCGCTTCGGTGCGCAGCACGTCGGCGCCGGCATAATAGATGTCGTGAAAGTCCTGCAGGTTCGAGAAACTGTACGCGGCGCGCACTTCCTCGACGCTGGCATAAGGAATGGCGACGTTGTTGCGCCTAGCGAGCGCAAACATCAGCTCAGGCTCGAGGCTGCCCTCGATATGCATGTGAAGTTCGGCCTTGGGCAGGCCTGCGATGAAAGCGGAGAGGTCGGTCATGGCGGGAGAGGTAGCGCGCGCCGCCTCTCCCGTCACCCCGCCATCAGAGGCCGACATCCTCCAAACTCAGCAGCGTCGCATTACCACCCGCTGAGGTTGTATCGGTGCTGGTCACCCGCTCGGCGCAGAAGCGGGGGAGGTAGTGGGGGCCGCCGGCTTTCGGGCCGGTGCCCGACAGTCCCTCGCCGCCGAACGGCTGCGAGCCGACGATGGCGCCGATCATCGAGCGGTTGACGTAGAGGTTGCCCACCGTCGCCAGCTCCTCCACCGTCTCCGCCGCGCGGGCGATGCGGCTGTGGAGGCCCATGGTGAGGCCGAAGCCCGAACGGTTCACCCGCTCCACCGTTTCCGCGAGTTGCCCCGACTTCCAGGTCGCAACATGGAGAAGCGGTCCGAACCACTCCTTCTTCACATCCTCCAGCCGATCGACGCGAATCAGGGTCGGCGGCACGAACAACCCCTCGGCAGGCGCGTCCACCGTCTTCACCCACCGGCTCCGCATCGCCTCGCGATGCTCCATCAGCCGGTCGTAGGCGCCTTGGTCGATCACCGGACCGACGTCCGTGCGCGGGTGCGCGGGATCGCCGACGACGAGCGTGTCCATCGCTCCCGCAAGCATCTCCAGCGTCCGGTCGGCGATCTCCTCCTGGAGCAACAGCACGCGCAGCGCCGAGCAGCGCTGCCCGGCCGAGCGGAAGGCGCTGGTCACGACGTCGACCACCACCTGTTCCGGCAGCGCCGTGCTGTCCACGATCATGCAGTTGATGCCGCCCGTCTCTGCGATGAACGGCACGATCGGCCGCTCCTCGTCGTCGAGCAAGCTGCGGGCGATGCGCTTGGCGGTGGCGGTGGAGCCGGTGAATGCGATGCCGGCGATGCGGGTGTCCTCGACCAAAGCGGCGCCCATGTCCGGCCCGCCGGCGGCGAGGATCAGCGCGTCCTCGGGAATCCCGGCGCCGTGCGCCAAGCCAACGGCGTAGGCCGCAATCTCCGGCGTCTGCGGCGCGGGCTTGGCGACCACCGTGTTGCCCGCGACGAGCGCCGCGGTCACCTGCCCCAGGAAGATCGCAAGCGGGAAGTTCCACGGCGCGATGCACACCCACACGCCGCGGCCGCCCATCCGGAGCACATTGCGCTCGCCGGTCGGGCCGGGGAGCTCAAGCGGCTGGAGGCCGGTGCGCGCCTGCTGGGCATAATATCGGCAGAAATCCACCGCCTCGCGCACCTCGGCGAGGGCGTCGGGGATCGTCTTCTTCGCCTCCTGGACGCAGATGCGCATCAACGTGTCGCGCTGCTGCTCCAAGAGGTCGGCGAGCCGATCGAGGCAGGCGGCGCGGTGTTCGATGCTTTGCGCGTCCCACGGCCGGAAAGCGGTGAGCGCGCGGGAAACCATCGCTTTGGCCTCACCCGAACAGGCGGTCCAATTTTCGTCGGCGGAGGTAACAGCCGCCTTCTGCTCAAGTGCAGCACCCCCAACATCGTTCGTCCCGAGCGAAGTCGAGGGGCGCACGTTCGAACTCTGTGCCAGCGCCCCTCGACTACGCTCGGGACGAACGGCTTGGTTTGCCGACACGAAAGCCGCCACCCGCGCCAGTTCCTCGCGATCCGCCAGATCGATCCCGCCGCTGTTCTTCCGGTCGCCAAACAGGTCGCGCGGCAGGGGGATGGACGGGTGGCGCGAGCCCCCCACGCTGGCGATTTTCGCCACCGGATCGGCAAGGATGTCCGCGTCGGTCAGCCGCTCGTCGGCAAGCTGGTGAACGAAGCTCGAATTCGCGCCATTCTCCAGCAGCCGCCGCACCAGATAGGCCAGCAGATCGCGGTGCCCACCGACGGGCGCGTAGATGCGCGTCTTGTAGCCTTCCTTGCGAACGAGATGCTCGTACAGCCCCTCGCCCATGCCGTGCAGGCGCTGGAATTCGAAGTCGCGGCTGTCCCCCGCCCATTCGAGGATGTTCGCCACCGTCAACGCATTGTGCGTCGCAAAGGCCGGGTAGATGTTCTTCGCGGCCAGCATGTCGCGGGCGCAGGCGAGGTAGGAAACATCCGTCGCCGCCTTGCGCGTGAACAAGGGGTATTCGCCGAGGCCCTGCTCCTGCGTGCGCTTGATCTCGCTGTCCCAATAAGCGCCCTTCACCAGCCGCACGGCGATGCGGCGGCCGGTGGCGGCACCGATCGCGTCCGCCCACGCCAAGGTCGGCCGGGCGCGCTTGCCATAAGCCTGCACCGCCATGCCGAGCCCGTCCCAGCCCTTGAGGCTCGGCAGTCCGGCGACCGTTTCGATGATGTCGAGGCTCATCTCCAGCCGCTCGCTTTCCTCCGCATCGACGGTGAAGGCGATGTCGCTCTGCTTGGCGAGCACGGCGAGCGCTTCGACCTGCTCGATCAGCGACGGCACGCAGCTTTCATATTGCGTGACTTCGTAGCGCGGGTGGAGCGCGGAAAGCTTGACGGAGATTGAATGCCCCCGGTCCGCGACCTTGCCGACGGCGCGGATCGCGTTTTCGTAGGAGACGAAGTAGCGGCGCGCGTCCTCGAAGGTGCGGGCGGATTCGCCGAGCATGTCGAAGCTTGCGGTGAAGCCCCGGTTCTCGCGCTTCGCCATGCGAGCGACCGCTTCCTCGATGGTGCGGCCCATGACGAAGATCTCGCCCATCATCCGCATCGCCGCGCCCACCGCCTGGCGCACGAACGGCTCCCCGGCGCGGGAGAGCAGCCGCTTCAGCGCACTCGCCTGCTCGGTTTCGCTTACCAACGCGCGGCCGATCACCAGCCCCCAGGTCGCGGAGTTGACCAAGGTGGAATGCGACTTACCCTTGTGCGCCTTCCAGTCGGCATTGCCGAGCTTGTCGGCGATCAGTGCGTCGGCGGTTTCCGGGTCCGGCACGCGCAGGAAGGCCTCGGCGAGCGACAGAAGCGCAATGCCTTCGGACGTGTTGAGGCGATATTCCTGAAGGAACTGATTCACCCAGCCCGAAGATTGCGCCGCGCGCAGATCGGCTAGCATGCCCGACGCCCGCTGCTCCACCCGCCGCCGCGAATCGGCGGAGAGGCCCGCATCCTTCAACAATGGCGCAAGCACGTCCGGTTCGGCCGCGCGGTGGAGGCGGCGGATTTCGGCGCGAACGGATGCCGTAGCGTCCGTTTGGGTGGGGAGCTGGGTGGCACGAGCCAAGGCTTGAGTCTTTCGTGTGTGCGGTTCTAGAGCGGCCCGATACCGAACCGTTGGGTCCGGCACAATGTGGGGAGGCCGAATGCCGCTTGCCAGCATCGACGAGATCAGGGCGAAGGTCGACCGGGAGATCGGCGTCTCCGGCTGGCTCACCGTCGATCAGGCGGCGATAAACGCATTCGCCGACGTGACGCAGGACCACCAGTTCATCCACACCGATCCCGAAGCCGCCGCCAGGACGCCGTTCGGCGGCACGGTGGCGCACGGCTTCCTCACCTTGTCCTTGCTCAGCCGAATGGCCGCCGACGTCATGCTGGTGCCGGACAGCCTCAAGATGGCGGTCAATTACGGATTCGAACGAGTCCGCTTCATCGCCCCCGTCCGCTCCGGCAAACGCGTGCGCGGCCGCTTCGTGCTTGCCAGCGCCACGGAGAAGCGCCCGGGCCAGTGGCAGTTCGTCCACCAAGTTACCGTCGAGATCGAGGGCGAAGAAAAGCCCGCTTTGACCGCCGACTGGATCGGCCTCATCTTCATCTGATCACCAAGGAGTACACCAATGGCCACCCGCGAAGCCCTGATCGTTTCCACCGCCCGCACGCCGATCGGCAAGGCGTATCGCGGCGCGTTCAACGCCACCCCCTCCCCCACCCTTGCAAGCCACGCCATCAAGGCGGCGGTGGAGCGGGCGAAGATCGATCCCGCGGAAGTGGACGACGTGGTGATCGGCGCCGCGCTTCAGCAGGGCGTGCAGACCACCATCGGCCGCACCGCCGCGCTCCGCTCGGGCCTGCCCGTCACCGTCTCGGGCATGTCGATCGACCGCCAGTGCGCGTCCGGCCTGATGGCGATCGCCACCGCCGCCAAGCAGATCATCGTCGACCGCATGGACGTGATGGTCGCGGGCGGCGTGGAGAGCATCTCCCTCGTCCAGACGCCGGAGATGCGCGTCGGCCCCGATCCGGAGCTGCTCTCCATGCACAACGGCGTCTACATGCCGATGCTGCAGACCGCCGAGGTGGTCGGCAAGCGCTACACGGTGGACCGCGAGCGGCAGGACCAATACGCGCTCCGCTCCCAGCAGCGCACCGCCGCCGCGCAGGCCACCGGAAAGTTCGACGACGAGATCGTGTCTGTTTCCGCCAAGATGAAGGTCACCAACAAGGAGACCGGCGAAACCAGCATGCAGGAAGTCACCCTCGCCAAGGACGAAGGCAACCGCCCCTCCACCACCATCGAGGACTTGCGCAAGCTCCACGCCGTGATGGGCCCGGAAGGCGCGATCACCGCCGGCAACGCCTCGCAGCTGTCCGACGGCGCCTCCGCCTGCGTGCTGATGGAAGCGGGCATCGCCGCCGAGCGCGGCCTCACCCCGCTCGGCCGCTACGTCGGCATGTCGGTGGCCGGCACCGAGCCCGACGAAATGGGCATCGGCCCGGTCTTCGCGGTGCCCAAGCTCCTCAAGCGCTTCGGCCTCAACGTGGATGACATCGGCCTGTGGGAGCTCAACGAAGCCTTCGCCGTGCAGGTGCTCTACTGCCAGGACCGTCTCGGCATCCCTGACGACCGCCTCAACGTCAACGGCGGCTCGATCTCCATCGGCCACCCCTACGGGATGTCCGGCGCCCGCATGACCGGCCACGCCCTCATCGAAGGCAAGCGCCGCGGCGCGAAGTACGTGGTGGTGACGATGTGCGTAGGCGGCGGCATGGGCGCGGCGGGTTTGTTCGAGGTTTTGTAGGCAGGCCCATCAAAGCCCCTCCCCTTCAGGGGAGGGGCTTCAATCAGCCCCCGTCCCCGTACCCGGCATGACGCGCCCCGTCCTGCTGGTTTTCCATCTGCTTTACCGCGTCTTCCGACGCCTCGGCCACCCCCTCGCCCTCGCCAGGCGGCGGTGTCTTCCCCTCGTCCTGCTGCTTGCCGTCCATGCGCTGTTCCTTGCTGTGCATTGACTATTAACCCCCGGGCGCCCACATGGGCTCCGAACGAAGCATCATGCAGCGTGAACAGGCGCACAGGCGCCCCGGCTCTGCTTCGTTTATTATCAAGGTCCTCCCTTTTCACGCGGGTCGGCAAAACCCCGCCGCGTTTCCGCGCGCCATTTCGGCTGCGCGGCCGCTGCAAATTTGTGAGCTACACTAACATGTCATTCGAAAATCTCGGGCTGTCCCAGCCCGTTCTCCAGGCGCTGGTCGTCAAGGAATATACTCAGGCCACCCCCATCCAGACGCAGGCCATCCCGCTGCTTCTTCAGGGCCGTGATTTGCTCGGCATCGCGCAAACCGGCACCGGCAAGACGGCGGCCTTCATGCTGCCGTCGATCGATCGCCTTGCCCAGTCCAAGAAGCGCCCGATGCCGCGTTCGTGCCGAATGCTGGTGCTTGCGCCCACCCGCGAGCTGGCCAGCCAGATCGCCGAAAGCGCCCGGGACTACAGCCGGTTCAGCCGGATGAGCGTCGTTACCGTGTTCGGCGGCACCTCCGTCAACAAGAACCGCCAGGACGTGCAGCGCGGCGTCGACATCCTTGTCGCCACCCCGGGCCGCCTGATCGATCTCATCGAGCAGGGCGCATTGTCGCTCAAGAGCGTTGAAATCCTCGTCCTCGACGAAGCCGATCAGATGCTCGATTTGGGCTTCATCCACGCGCTGAAGCAGATCGTGAAACTGCTCCCGGCCGAGCGCCAGAGCCTGTTCTTCTCGGCCACCATGCCGAAGGCGATCCAGGATCTTGCGTCGAAGTTCCTCACCGATCCGGCGCAGGTCGCCGTCACCCCCGTCGCCTCCACGGCGGAGCGGGTCGATCAGTTCGTCACCTTCGTCAACCAGACGGAAAAGCCGCAGCTTCTCACCATGATGCTGCGCTACGGCTTCGGCGAAAACGGCTCCATGGACCGCGTGCTGATCTTCAGCCGCACCAAGCACGGCGCCGACCGCATCGTGAAGCAGCTCGCCGCCTCCGGCATCCCCGCCAACGCCATCCACGGCAACAAGAGCCAGCCGCAGCGCGAGCGCGCGCTTGACGATTTCAAGAGCGGCAAGGTCAAGATCCTGATCGCGACCGACATTGCAGCGCGCGGCATTGATGTCTCCGGCGTCAGCCACGTGATCAACTTCGATCTGCCCAACGTTTCGGAGCAATACGTCCACCGCATCGGCCGCACCGCGCGCGCCGGCGCCGCGGGCGTCGCGATCGCGTTCTGCGCCGAGGACGAGCGTCCGTATCTGAAGGGCATCGAGAAGCTGACCAAGCAGAAGATCGCCGTCGAGCCGCTGCCCGCCAACTTCATCGGCGAAGCGGCCCGGATCAAGACGGTGATCAAGTCGGCGCCGTCCAGCGGCGAATACCGCCCGGTCGAGGAAGACGGCGACCGCCAGCGTCACCGCCGCCCGACCAAGCGCTTCCACCCCAAGCCCGCCAACGACCGCGCCCCCAGCGGCCGCCAGCCCAAGCGCAGGGCAGCGCGCTAAGCCAAGTCCTACCCAGCGTTCCCTCGACTCAGTTCGTCCCGAGCGAAGTCGAGGGGCGCTGGCACGGCTTCCCCGACTCACCCGGCCTCAGACGCAACCCTCCCACCTCGTTCGTCCCGAGCGTAGTCGAGGGGCGCTGGCACGGCTT
>DASVUO010000158.1:0-2950 GCA_036386995.1 Allosphingosinicella sp.
TCCTCAACCACATCGGCGTCAAGCGGCCGATGATCCCCTACCACGACCACAATGGCGACCGCGTCCGCCCCGAACTCATCGCCCGCATGCGCAGCGAGGCGGTGGCCCTGGTCTCCGACGCCGGGACGCCGCTCATCTCGGATCCCGGCTACAAGCTCGTCCGTGACGCCCGCGCCGCCGGGATCGACATCATCACCATCCCCGGCCCCTCCGCCGTGGTCTCCGCCTTGACCCTCTCCGGCCTGCCGACCGACCGCTTCCTGTTCCTGGGCTTCCTCCCCGCCAAGCCGGGCGCACGCGCCACCGCCATCGCCGAAGTGGCAACGATCCGCGCCACGCTTGTCCTCTACGAAAGCGGCCCCCGCCTCTCCGCCTCCCTCGCTGCCTTGGCCGAAGGCTTGGGCAACCGCGAGGCCGCCGTGGCGCGCGAAATCTCGAAGAAGTTCGAAGAGACGGTGACCGGCACCTTGTCCGAACTCTCCGCCGGCTACGCCGACGCCCCGCCCAAAGGCGAGATGGTCGTCGTCATCGCCCCGCCGCGGGAAGCGGAACCGGCCGGCGAGGAGGACATCGACTCCGCGCTCGCCGAGGCGATGACTCGCCTCTCCGCCTCCCGCGCCGCCGCCGAAGTGGCCGAAAAGCTCGGCCTCCCCCGCCGCACCGTTTACGAGCGGGCGCTGGCGCTGAAATGAACCGGCAGCGGGCGGAGCAAGGCGGCCGCCGCGCCGAAACCCTGGCCGCCTGGTGGCTGCGCCTCAAGGGCTATGCCATCCTCGCCCAGCGCGTCCGCACCCCTGTGGGCGAGGTCGACCTCGTCGCCCGCCGCGGCCGCACCCTTGTCTTCGTGGAAGTCAAAGCGCGCGCCACTGCCAAGGAGGCAGCCCTCGCCCTTGACGACTACCGCCTCCGCCGAGTCGCCGCCGCCGCCGAAGCGCTCGTTCACCGGTTCGGCCGTCCGGACGACGACGTGCGCGTCGACGCCGTGATCGTCGTCCCCAAGCGCCTCCCCCGCCACCTCCGCCACGTCTGGCGCGGGTGACAGCGCCCCTCGGCTCGCTTAAGGGCGCGGGCAAAGGAGCCCCCATGCCGCTGAATGTCGCCGTCCAGATGGACCCAATCGAGGGTATCAACATTGCGGGCGATTCGACCTTCGCGCTGATGCTGAGCGCCCAGGCGCGTGGCCACCGCCTGTTTCACTACCTTGCCTCGAACCTTTCCTACCGCGACGGCCGCGTCCTCGCCTACGCCCGCCCGGTCGAAGTCCGCGCCGTTCCGGGCGACCATTTCACCCTCGGCGAACCCCGGATCCTCGACCTCGCCGAGGAATCGGACGTCGTGCTGATGCGCCAGGACCCGCCCTTCGACCTCGCCTACATCACAGCCACTCACCTCCTCGAGCGCGTCCACGGCCAAGGCACCCTGGTGGTCAACGACCCCGCTTCGGTGCGCAACGCGCCCGAAAAGCTGTTTGTGCTCGATTATGCCCGCTTCATGCCGCCGACGCTTATCACCCGCTCGCTGGAGGAAACCCGCGCCTTTCAGGCGGAGCATGGCGACGTGGTGGTAAAGCCGCTCCACGGCAACGCAGGCTCGGCCGTGTTCAAGATCCCCGTCGGCGGCGCCAACCTCGCCTCCCTGGTCGAGCTGTTCGGCCAGGTTTGGCCCGAGCCGTTCATGGTCCAGGCCTTTCTCCCGTCCGTCGCGCAGGGCGACAAGCGCATCGTGCTGGTCGACGGCGAGGTAGCGGGAGCGATCAACCGTGTGCCGGGCCAAGGCGAGATCCGCTCCAACCTCGCCGCCGGCGGCACCGCCCACGCCGCCGACCTGACGCCGCGCGAGCAGGAAATCTGCGACGCCCTCGGCCCCGAACTGGCCCGCCGCGGGCTCCTCTTCGTCGGCATCGACGTGATCGGCGGCGAGTATCTCACCGAGATCAACGTCACCTCCCCCACCGGCATTGTCGCGGTCGACCAGTTTAACGGCACCGACACTCCGGCCCGCATCTGGGACGCAATCGAAGCAAAGGTGCGCTGAACATGGGCGATCTCGTTCCCCGCCTGATCGACCAGTTCGGCTATCTCGGTGTCGGCTTGCTGATGTTCCTTGAAACCGTCTTCCCGCCGATCCCGTCCGAAGTGATCATGCCGCTCGCCGGCGTCGCCGCCGCGCAAGGCTCGATGAACCTCGCCGGTGTCGTCGCCAGCGGCACGGCGGGCGCGATGTTCGGCAACGTCTTCTGGTACGCCGTCGCCCGCGTCATCGGCCTCAAGCGCTTCCGCCCGTTCATCGAGAAGCACGGCCGCTGGCTCACCCTCGACTGGTACGACATCGAAAAAGCGGAAAAGCTGTTCGGCCGCTTCGGCTCGGCGATCGTCGGCGTCGGCCGCCTGCTTCCGACCATCCGCTCGGTGGTCTCGATTCCCGCCGGCCTGCTTCACATGCGACTGCGTAGCTTCCTGTTCTGGTCCACCGTCGGCACCACCGCCTGGAGCTCCGCCCTCGCCATCGCCGGCTACCTTCTCGGCAAGCAGTTCGACGACATCAACAAGGTCCTCGGCCCGCTCTCCACCGCCATCATCGTCCTGATCGTTCTCGCCTACATCTGGCGCCAACTCACCTGGCGCAAAAGGCATCCTGACGCCTGACCCTTACGCTCGCGGGTGAGCGTTCCGGTAAACGTCGAGCAGATGCGCGGCGTCAACCGCCGTATAAATCTGCGTCGACGACAAGCTTGCATGTCCGAGCAGCTCCTGAAGCGAACGTAGGTCCGCCCCGCGCCCGAGCAAATGCGTGGCAAAGCTGTGCCGCAACGCATGCGGCGTCGTCCGCTCCGACAAGCCCAGTCGCGCCCGCGCCCGCCGGACCACCCGCCGCACCAGTTCGCCGTTCAGCGGCCCGCCCCGCGCACCGCGAAACAGCGGCTGCTCGCGGCTCACCGGCCAGGGCGAGA
>DASVUO010000159.1:0-3879 GCA_036386995.1 Allosphingosinicella sp.
GCCAGGCTTTATCAACATCCGGCTCATCCCGACCGTCTGGCAGGAGGAACTGCGTGCTATCCTCTCAGCGGCCGGCGATTACGGCCGCTCGCAGATGGGCGCCGGGCACCGGGTCAATGTCGAATATGTCTCCGCCAACCCCACCGGCCCGATGCACATGGGGCATTGCCGCGGCGCGGTGGTCGGCGATGCGCTCGCCAGCCTGCTTCAATATGCCGGCTACGACGTGGTGAAGGAATATTACGTCAACGACGCGGGCGGCCAGGTCGACGTCCTCGCCCGCTCCGCCCACCTTCGCTACCAGGAAGCGCTCGGCCGCGACATCGGCGAGATTCCGGAAGGGCTTTACCCCGGCGATTACCTGAAGCCTGTCGGCGAAGCGCTCGCGGGCGAGTTCGGCGACACGCTTGCCGCCGCGCCGGAAGGGGAGTGGCTCAAGCTTTTCCGCAAGCGCGCGGTCGCCGCGATGCTTGACCTCATTCGCGCCGATCTCGCCAAGCTCGGCGTCCACCACGATCTCTTCGCCTCGGAAGAAGAAGTGCAGCAATCCGGCGCCGTCGATCGCGCCTTTGCGCTCTTGGGGGAAAAGGAGCTGGTCTACACCGGCACGCTTCCGCCGCCCAAGGGCAAGCCCGCCGACGATTGGGAGCCGGTGGAACTGCTCCTCTTCCGCTCCACCGCCTTCGGCGACGATCAGGACCGGCCGATCCGGAAGTCCGACGGCAGCTGGACCTATTTCGCCGCCGACACTGCCTACCACATGCAGAAGCTCGAGAAGTCGGACGAGCTGATCAACATCTGGGGCGCCGATCACACCGGCACGGTAAAGCGCACCCAGGCGGCGGTGCAGGCTCTCGCCGGGCGGCCAGCGCTGGATGTCAAAATCGTCCAGATGGTCCGGCTCTTGCGCAACGGCGAGCTGGTCAAGATGTCCAAACGCTCGGGCAGCTTCGTGACCCTCGCCGAAGTGGTGGAGGAAGTGGGCAAGGACGTCGTCCGCTTCACCATGCTGACCCGCAAGAATGACGCTCAGATGGATTTCGATTTCGCCAAGGTCGTCGAAGCGTCGAAGGACAACCCTGTCTTCTACGTGCAGTATGCCCACGCCCGCATCCGCTCGCTCTACCGCCGCGCCGCCGAAGCCGGCATCGACCTGACCGGCGCCGCCGACCTCACCCTGCTCGACGATGAGGAGCTGGCCCTGGTCAAACTCGCCGCCCAATTCCCCCGCGTGGTGGAAGCCGCGGCGCAGGCGCACGAGCCGCACCGCATCGCTTTCTACCTCCACGAGCTTGCCGCCGCCCTCCACGGCCAGTGGAACAAGGGTAATGACGACCCCGCAAGGCGTTTCCTCTTGGCACAAAATCAGGAACTTACCCGCGCACGGCTGGAACTCGCCTCCGCAATCGGGCAGATTGTGCGCAACGGCCTCGCCATCATGGGCGTCGAGGCGGCCGAGGAGATGCAGTGATGACCGACATGCGCGCCGATTCAGCGTCTCTGGAAGACGATCGCCTCCCCTGGCTAGAGGCCGTCGAGGAAGACGATGCGGGCGACGGACCCTCGCCGCTCAAGATGATCGTCGGCGTGCTTATCGCCCTTGCCGCAATCGGCGCGGTGATTGCCGGCCTGTTCTGGCTCAACAACCGCTCCGGCGGTGACGCGACCGCTTCGGGCGAGCCGGAGCTGATCCGCGCACCGGGCGGCGACTACAAGACCAAGCCCGATCAGGCCGGCGGAATGCAGGTCGAAGGGGAGGGCGACACCGCCTTTGCGGCAAGCGAAGGCGCCGATCCCAAGGGCGCGATCAATACCAACGCGGTTGCCGAAGCGCCGGTGACGGAAGTCCCCGCCGCCGGTCAGGCTCAACCGCAGCAGGCGCCCGCGCCCAAGCCCGAGCCGAAGGCGGCGCCCGCCACCATCCCCGCGCCGGCGCCAACCCCCGCCGCGGGCGGCGGCGCCAACGTTCAGCTCGGCGCTTTCTCCAGCCAGGCAAGCGCCAACGCCGCCTGGAAGGCAATGGCCGCACGCTTCCGCTACCTTGCGCCGCTGACGAGCTCGATCGTTCCGGTGCAAAGCGGCGGCAAGACGCTCTACCGCCTCCGCGCCAGCGGCCCCGGCGCCGCCGACATTTGCGGCCGCCTCCGGGTTGCCGGCGAAAGCTGCGTCAAGATCGACTGACGGGGCCCGTGCAAGCCGCGATTTACGGCCTCGCCGGAGAGGCGCTGACTCGGGAGGAGCGTGCCTTCTTCCGCGATGCCGATCCGGCGGGCTACATCCTGTTCCGGCGCAACATCGCCGATCCGGAGCAGCTGCGCGCGCTGACTGACGATCTTCGAACCATCCACGGCCGCGACGACCTCCCCATCCTGATCGACCAGGAGGGCGGCCGCGTCGCCCGCATGCGCCCGCCGATCTGGCCCGCTTTCCCCACCGCCTGGACCTTTGCCGAACTCTATGCCCGCGCGCCGATGACCGCCATCCAGGCCGCGCGCGTAAACGCCCAGGCGATCGCCGCAATGCTTCGCGAGGCGGGCGTCAACGTCAACGCGCTGCCCCTGCTCGATGTGCGCCAGGAAGGCGCCGACGACATCATCGGCGACCGCGCCCTTGGCGCCGAACCGATGCAGGTTGCCGCGCTTGGCCGAGCCGTGCTCGACGGCCTCGCGGCGGGCGGCGTCGTGGGGATCGTCAAGCACATGCCCGGCCACGGCCGCTCCATGGTCGACAGCCACAAGGAGCTGCCGGTCGTCCGCGCTTCGGACGAAGAGCTCGAAACCGACATCGCGCCGTTCCGCACGCTCAAGAACGCGCCGATGGGGATGACCAGCCACGTCGTCTACACCGTCTGGGACGCGGAACATCCTGCAAGCCACTCCCCCACGGTGATCGCCGACATCCTGCGCGGCCGCATCGGCTTTACCGGCTTCCTGATGTCCGACGACATCGGCATGCACGCCTTGAGCGGCGCCTTCAACGAACGCACCGCCCGCGCGCTCGCCGCCGGCTGCGACGCGGCGCTGCATTGCTCGGGCAAGTTCGAGGAGATGGTGGATGTAGCCCAGGGCGCGGCGCCGCTTACCGGCGAAGCGCAGGAGCGGCTCGACCGCGCCATGGCGCTCACGCGGACGGCGCCGACGCTCACTCTTGCCGAGCTGATGGACAAGCGCGACCGCCTGATCGCCTCCGCCTGAGCGGAACCGCCGTGCCCCCCAGCGCGTAGCAACCGCAACTATCCGAGGAGTTCCCGAAATGCGCCTCCACCCGATCGCCCTCTGCGCCGCTCTCGCGTTTAGCCTCGCCGCCTGCGACGGCCCACGTGAGCAAGCAGGCGAGATCGCCGACAATGCGTCCGGTGCGGTGGACGGCGAGGACAGCATGAAGAGCGGCCCGGCCGAAACCATGGGCGAGCGCCAGGACGAAGCCGAAGCAAGCGCCAACAAGGCCCGCGATGCCTCCGCCGACGCGCTCGACAAGGAAGCGGAAGCCCAGGAGGATTTCGCCAAGGAAAAAGCCGAGGAGCTTCGCCAGCAGGCCGACGCCGTCCGGAAGCAATGATCCGATGAGCGTCGCCTTTCGCCGCGAAAGCGACGAGGAGCATAAGGAGCCGCGTTTCGAGCTTCCGCTTCCCCCGGGTCCCAACCTGGTGACGAAGCGCGGGCTCGAGCAGATCCGCGCCCGAGTCATCGAGCTCGAGGCGCGTGTGGCGGAAGGCGGCGAGGAAACAGCGCTTGCCGACGCAAAGCGCGACCTGCGCTACTGGCAGACGCGGCAGGCGACCGCCCAGCTCGCACCCGCTCCCGCCGGTGACGAAGTGGCGTTCGGCACCCGGGTGCGCTTTCGCTTGAACGGCGCCGAACGGACCCTCGCCATCGTCGG
>DASVUO010000160.1:0-12626 GCA_036386995.1 Allosphingosinicella sp.
GAACCACTTGTTGTAGAGGAAGGTGTAGAGCACGCCGAACTGGCCGACGAACCGCCGCGGGATCGACGGGTTGCGGATATAGGCCTGGAGCGCGATCAGGAAGCCGATGATCATCACAATGCCGGGGGCGAGCTTCACCCAGAGCGGCACTTCGTGGATGGCGTGCATCAGATGCTCGTCGAAATAGAGGCTGCCACCCCAGAAATGGGCACCCTCCTTCACGTCGATGAAGGCGTGGTGGAAGACGATGCCGGCGAACACGGCGCCGAGCGACAGCACGCCGAGCGGCACGAGCATCGTCCACGGGCTCTCGTGCGGGTGGTAGCCGCCGGTACCTTCCTTCACGTCCTGCGCGGAGGCCTCGTGCGGGCGCGTGTCGTGGCCAGCATCTTCGGCGGCCGGGTCATTCTCATGCGCGTGGGCGCCGTGGTCGTGAAGCGCGTGCTGGATATGCTCGCTCTGCACCCAGCGCGGCTTGCCGAAGAAGGTCAGGAAGACGAGCCGCCAGGAGTAAAAGCTGGTCAGCAAGGCCGCGAGGATGCCGACCGCGAAGGCGATGCGGCCGTGGGGCGTACCAGACGCAAAGGCGCTCTCGATGATCGCGTCCTTGGAGAAGAAGCCGGCGAAACCGAAGCTCGGCAGGCCGTACACCTGGATGATGCCGACGCCGGTGATGGCGAGCGTGCCGAGCGTCATCGCCCAGAAGGTCAGCGGGATGTGCTTACGAAGGCCGCCGTAGAAGCGCATATCCTGCTCATGGTGCATCGCGTGGATCACCGAGCCTGCGCCGAGGAAGAGCAACGCCTTGAAGAAAGCGTGGGTGAAGAGGTGGAACATCGCCGCGCCGTAGGCGCCGACGCCCGCTGCGAAGAACATGTAGCCCAATTGCGAACAGGTCGAATAAGCGATCACCCGCTTGATGTCGTTCTGCACGGTGCCGACCGTGGCCGCGAAGATCGCGGTGGCGGCACCGACGAAGGTGACCAGGGTCAGCGCCGTCTCGCTGGTTTCGAACATCGGCGATAGGCGGCAAACCATGAACACGCCCGCCGTCACCATCGTCGCGGCGTGGATCAGGGCGGAGACCGGCGTCGGGCCTTCCATTGCGTCGGGGAGCCAGGTGTGGAGGCCGAGCTGCGCCGATTTGCCCATCGCGCCGATGAACAGGAGGATGCAGATCAACGTCATCGTATCGAAGCGCATGCCGAGGAAGCCGATGGACGAGCCGGCCATTGAGGGTGCGGCGGCGAGGATCTCCGGGATCGAGACGGTGCCGAACACCAGGAAGGTCGCGAAGATGCCGAGGCTGAAGCCGAAATCGCCCACCCGGTTGACGACAAACGCCTTCAGCGCCGCCGCGTTGGCGGAGGGCTTGTGGTACCAGAAGCCGATCAGGAGGTAGGAGGCGAGGCCCACCCCTTCCCAGCCGAAGAACATCTGGACGAGGTTGTCCGCCGTCACCAGCATCAGCATCGCGAAGGTGAAGAGCGACAGGTAGGCGAAGAAGCGCGGCTGCGACGGATCTTCCGCCATGTAGCCCCACGAGTAGAGATGGACGAGCGCCGAGACGGTGGTGATTACCACCAACATCACGGAGGTCAGCGCATCGACCCGAAGCGACCAGTCGACCGCGAGGTCGCCCGAATGGATCCAGGACAGCACGGGGTGAACGCCCGCTTCGGCGGTGCCGGCGATGAAGCCCAGGAAGATCGGCCAGGACAGGATGCACGAGGCGAACAGGGCGCCGGTGGTCACCAGCTTTGCGGCGCTGTTGCCGATCAGCCGGTTGCCGAAGCCCGCGACCAGCGCGGCCAGCAGCGGCAGGAAGACGATGAGCTGGATCACGTGAGGCTCAGCCCTTCATCTGGTTGATGTCGTCGACCGCGATGGTGCCGCGGCCGCGGAAGTAGATGACCAGGATGGCAAGCCCGATCGCCGCCTCGCCCGCCGCAACCGTCAGCACGAACATCGCGAAAATCTGCCCAACCATGTCGCCCAGAAACACGGAGAAGGCGACGAGGTTGATGTTCACCGCGAGCAGGATGAGCTCGATCGCCATCAGGATGACGATGACGTTCTTGCGGTTCAGGAAGATGCCGAACACGCCGAGCACGAACAGCACCGCGCCGACAGCGAGATAGTGGCCCAGGCCGATCACAGCTCCACCCCTTCGCCGACGCCGGGCTGCATGTTGATCACCGCGTCCTCGGGACGGCGGCGGATCTGGTTGGAGACGTTCTGCGGGCGAAGGCCGCTGCGGGTGCGGTGGGTAAGGACGATCGCGCCGATCATAGCCACCAGCAGCACCAGGCCCGCCGCTTCGAAGATGTAGAGGTACCTCGTGTACAGCACCCGCCCGAGCGCCTCGATGTTCGGCACGTCGCTGGCCGTCGGCGCGGCCTTGACGGCGCTGATCGTCCCGGCGTTCCAGGCGGCAAGCGCAAAGATCAGCTCGGCGAGCAACACGATCGCGAGGATGGTGGCGAACGGCCAATATTTGGCGACGCCGGCGCGCAGCTCCGCGAAATCGACGTCCAGCATCATCACCACGAACAGGAACAGCACCGCAACCGCGCCGACGTAGACGATCACCAGCAGCATCGCGATGAACTCGGCCCCCAGGATCAGGAACAGCCCCGCCGCATTGAAGAAGGCGAGGATCAGCCACAGCACCGAATGGACCGGGTTGCGCGACAGGATCGTCATCACACCGCTGGCGATGACGATGGTGGCGAATAGGTAAAAGGCTAAGGCCTGGATCACGTGTCGGAGGGACCTTTAGGATTCGCGGGGCGGATTAGCGGTAGGGGGCATCGGCGGCAAGGTTCGCGGCGAGCGCGCGTTCCCACTTGTCGCCATTCTCGAGAAGCTTGGCCTTGTCGTACATAAGCTCCTCCCGGGTCTCGACGGAGAATTCGAAATTCGGACCTTCTACGATCGCGTCCACCGGGCAGGCTTCCTGGCAGAGGCCGCAATAGATGCACTTGGTCATGTCGATGTCGTAGCGCGTGGTGCGGCGGCTGCCGTCCTCACGCGGCTCGGACTCGATGGTGATGCACACCGCCGGACAGACCGCTTCGCACAATTTGCAGGCAATGCAGCGCTCTTCGCCGTTGGGGTAACGGCGAAGGGCATGCTCGCCGCGGAAGCGGGGCGAGATCGGGTTCTTCTCGAACGGGTAGTTGATCGTCGCCTTCGGCTTGAAGAAGTATTTCAGCGTCAGCGCGTGCGCCTTCACGAACTCCCACAGCGTGAACGATTTGATCCAGTGCGCGATCATGAGGTTGCTCCGGCCGCGCCGCTGCGGCCTTCCAGGTTGCGCATGCCGCTGCGGCACGAGGGGATGTAGCGGTCAGCCTGTTTGTCCGTGCGGATGGAGCTGAGCGTCGCCGCGTCGGTCGGGCAGGCTTCCTTGGTGGCAAGCAGCCAGCCCGACACCAGGAACACCCAGATCAGGGAGATCGGCAGGAAGATCTTCCACCCGAGCCGCATCAGCTGGTCGTAGCGGAAGCGCGGCACGGTGGCCTTCACCCAGCTGAACACGAAGAAGAAGATGAATATCTTCGCGAAGAACCAGAAGATGCCGGGGACGTAGTAAAGCGGTGCCCAGTCGATGGGAGGGAGCCAGCCACCCCAGAACAGCACGGCGGTCATGCCGCACATCAGCAGCACGTTGCCGTACTCGCCGAGCCAGAAGAGCGCGAAGCTCATCGAGCTATATTCGGTCTGGTAGCCGGCGACGAGCTCGCTCTCCGCCTCGGTGAGGTCGAACGGCGCGCGCGCGGTTTCGGCCATGGCGGAGATCAGGAAGATGATCGACATCGGGAAGAGGATGGGATTGAAGCCGAAGCCGTTCAGGATCCAGACGTGGCTCCTTTGCGCATCGATGATGCCGCTGAGGTTGAACGTCCCCGCCCACAGGATCACGCCGACCAGAACGAAGCCAACCGAGACTTCGTAGCTCACCATCTGCGCGGCGGCACGAAGCGCCGAGTAGAAGGGGTATTTGGAGTTGGACGCCCAGCCGGCGATGATCACACCGTAGACTCCGAGCGACGACACCGCGAGCAGGTAGAGCAGGCCGACATTGATGTTGGCGAGCACCATGCCCTCGCCGAACGGCACCACCGCCCAGCCGATCAGCGCCACCGTGAAGGTGAGGATCGGCGCGATAATGAACAGGCCGCGATTGGCGCCCGACGGGATGATGGTTTCCTTCAGGAACACCTTCAAACCGTCGGCGAAGCTTTGCAGCAGGCCGAAGGGGCCGACCACGTTCGGCCCGCGGCGAAGCGCCATCGCCGCCCAGATCTTGCGATCGGCATAGATGATCATCGCCACCGCAAGCATCAGCGGAAGCGCGATCATCAGGATAAGAATGGTCGTCGCGGTGAGCCAGCCGAGGCCGTAACCGAGATACCCTTGAAACCATTCGGTCATTCCGCGGCCTCCTCGAAGACCTGGCCGTGAAGGATTTCGGCCGAGCAGCGCTGCAGCGTCGGGGACGCGCGGGCGATTGGGTTGGTGAGGTAGAAATCGTCGATCGGGTAAGCGATTTCGCCCGACACTGAAGGCGCCGGGCCCGCAGGCGCGGCAAGCGGCGAGAATGGGGTCAGCCCGGCCTCGCCGAGATGCGGATAAGCAGCCCGGATCGCGGCGCGAAGCTGCGACAGGTCGTCGAACGGAAGAGTCTTACCGAGCACGTCGGACAGCGCCCGAAGGATCGTCCAATCCTCCCGCGCCTCGCCCGGCGGATGGACGCCAAATTCGGAGAATTGCACCCGGCCTTCCAGGTTCACGTAGGTGCCGTGCTTCTCGGTATAAGCGGCGGCGGGGAGGATCACGTCGGCGTGGCGAACGCCCCGGTCGCCGTGGGTGCCGATATAGACGGTGAAGGTGTTCGCGAACTCTTCCGTATCCATCTCGTCCGCGCCGAGCAGGAACAGCGCCTTCAAGGCCCCTGCCCCCTCGCGGATCGCCTCGACGCCGCCTTCGGTGGTGAAGCCCAGGTCGAGCGCGCCCACCCGGCTCGCCGCCGTGTGGAGCAGGTTGAAGCTCGCACCAAGCGCAGCCGCCGCGGCGCGACCAGCTTCGTAGGCGCCGGGCACCTGGAGAGCGCCCATGCCGACGATGACGGCCGCATTGTCGATGCCCTGGAAGGCGTCGCGCACCTCCTGCGGCAGGTTGCCGAGCAGCGACAGGTCGCCGCCGAGCTCGTTCACCGGATAGGTCAGATCGACTTCGGAGCCGATGCGGAACACCTTGGCGCCGCGCTTCACCGCCTTGCGGATGCGCGTGTTGACGAGGCTCGCTTCCCAGCGCGGGTTGGTGCCGACGAGGAGAATGGCCGGTGCTTCCTCGATGCCCGCGATGGTCGCGTTGAACCGGTAGGCGGAGGGGCTCGACACGTCGAAGCGGGCGCCGTCCTGCCGACATTCGTGCAGCGAAGAGCCGTAGGCGCCGAGCAGCGCCTTCATCGCGAACATGGATTCCAGGTCCTGCAGGTCGCCGGCAATCGCCGCCACCTGATCGCCGCTCGCGCCCTGGAGCTTCGCCGCGATTGTCTCGAACGCTTCCGCCCAGGTCGCCGGCTGGAGCTTGCCTTCGCGACGGATCCACGGCCGGTCGAGCCGACGCCGGACAAGTCCGTCTACAGCATGGCGGGTCTTGTCGTGCGCCCACTCCTCGTTGACGTCCTCGTTTAGACGCGGAAGCGCCCGCATCACTTCGCGGAAGCGGTGATCGATACGGATGTTGGTGCCGACCGCGTCCATGACGTCGATCGCCGGCACCTTGCGGAGCTCCCACGGCCGCGCCTCGAAGCTGTACGGCTTCGACACCAGGGCGCCGACCGGGCAGAGATCGACGACATTCCCCGAAAGCTCGGATGTCACCGCGCCTTCGAGGTACGACGTGATCTGCATATTCTCGCCGCGCCCAACCGCCCCGATCTCCTCGACGCCGGCGACTTCCTCGGCAAACCGCACACAGCGCGTGCACTGGATGCAGCGGGTCATCACCGTTTTGACGACGGGACCCATGTACTTCTCGGTCACCGCCCGCTTGTTCTCGTGGAAGCGGCTGTGGCCGCGGCCGTAGGCGATCGACTGGTCCTGAAGGTCGCACTCGCCGCCCTGGTCGCAGATCGGGCAATCGAGCGGGTGGTTGATGAGCAGGAACTCCATCACCCCTTCCCGCGCCTTTTTAACAGCCGGGGTCATGGTAGAGATTTCCTGGCCGTCCGACGCGGGCAGCGCGCACGATGCCTGCGGCTTGGGCGGCCCCGGCTTCACTTCCACCAGACACATCCGGCAGTTGCCGGCGATCGACAGCCGCTCATGGTAGCAGAAGCGCGGGATTTCCTTGCCCGCGGCCTCGCACGCCTGGAGCACGGTTGCGCCCTGCGGAACTTCGACCTCTACGCCGTCGACTTTGACTATGGGCATTATCCGGCCGTTCCGTTTGCTGCGGCCGCAGCGCGCGCCGCCATTGCGAGACGATAATAGTTCACGGCAATGGTGCCGCGAAGCGTAACCCTGCCGAAACTCATCGACTGATCCTCGGGCAGGCACCGTGCAAGGGTTGGCACAAGCGTCTTGAAGCGATCCGCTTCCTCCGGGCTGTCGGGCACGGTCAGCAGCAGCGCCTGCGAACCCACGGGGTGCAGCCGGGCAACGCACTCGCCGTAACGCGACAGGAAGTTAAACGCCTGGGCCTCGTTATAGCCCTTGATCGATGCCTCAAGCTTCTTGGCGTCTACCTTCTTACCCTTGGCGTTGACCTCGGCCGGCTGCAGGCCCGGGTCCCGGTGCTCCAGGCGCGGTACCGCGTCGAAATTATTTCCGGTGAAAGTCGCAAGCTCCCGCCGCACAAGCGCATCGGCAAGCGCATATTGATACAGGTCGCCGCCGAAGCGCACCATCATGGTTTCGGATGCCCCGCGCTTCAGGCATTCCGCGTCCATCAGTTCCGGATACAGACTTAGCAGCATGCCCCTGCCGAGGTTGCGGACGATCGCTTTCCCCGCTTTGGTGGGCTGGCGCTTGACGATGCAGGTTGCATAAGCGTGAACCAGCGCGCGCGTTTTTTTGGTGGAAAGCACGATGCTTTCATCGTCCTGGGCCCGCGCGGGGATCGCTGCGGCCACGAACATCGCCGCCACAAGGAGAACAATAGAGCGGGCGGTTGTGCGAACCGTCATTTCGCCCCCGCCGCTGCTGACGCCGCCGCCGCCGCCGGCGGCGCGGTGCGAAGCAGCGCTTCGGCCAGGCGGAAGCGGATCACGGTCGCGCCGAAGCTGAACTTCGCACCTTCCGGAACGCATTTGAAAAAGTCCGGCATCAGTGCGGACACGGCTTCATATTCGGCCTTGCTGCCCGGCTTCGTGCTGGCGATCAGCTTGCCGACCTCTTCCCGGTGCGCGGCCGCGTAGCAGCGCGCGGCGCCGGCAAGGTTGCGCACCTCGGCGGGAGCGGGGGCGGGCAGCACCATCGCCGGCGGCAGCGGAACGTTGGCCTTGAACAAACCCTCGGCAATCGCGCCGCGCACCAGCGCAAGGTCGGCGCTCATTGAACTGACATCGCCAAGACAATATTCGTCAGACTTCTTGAACAAGGCGATGTAAGTCTGCGCTTCCCCGCGCGAGGAGGGCTCAGTGGCAAGCAGCCGCAGCGCCTTTTCAGGCTCCTCCTTGGCATAACATCTGCCGAACACCGCAAGCGCGGCCATGCCTTCCTGGTCAGAAAGGTAGGTCATCGACGACGAACCGGAGCGGCTGGACGGAAGCTGCGCCGATGCCGCCTGGCCGGTACAAGCGACGGCTGCCGCGACCAACGATTTGATGAGGATCGATCTCACTGCTTCACTCCGCCGCCGTCGCAAAGGCAGGCACGTCCCTTTGCTTGTCAATGATGCGCCGCTCCATTTCCGGGCGGAAATGGCGGATCAGGCCCTGGATCGGCCACGCCGCCGCGTCACCAAGGGCGCAAATGGTGTGGCCTTCGACCTGCTTGGTGACGTCCCACAGCATGTCGATGTCGCTCACCTCGGCATTGCCTTCGGCAAGCCGCTCCATCACGCGCCACATCCAGCCGGTGCCTTCGCGGCACGGCGTGCACTGGCCGCAGCTTTCATGCTTGTAGAAGTACGAGATGCGGCTGATCGCGCGGACGACGTCGGTCGACTTGTCCATCACGATCACGGCGGCGGTGCCGAGGCCGGAGCCGAGGTCCTTCAGCCCGTCGAAGTCCATTGGCGCGTCCATGATCTGCGCCGCGGGGACGAGCGGCACGGACGAACCGCCGGGGATCACCGCAAGCAGATTGTCCCAGCCGCCGCGGATGCCGCCGGCGTGGCGGTCGATCAGCTCGCGGAACGGGATCGACATGCTCTCTTCGACCACACAGGGCTTGTTGACGTGTCCGGAGATCTGGAAAAGCTTGGTGCCTTCGTTCTTTTCGCGTCCGAAGCTTTTAAACCAGGCGGCGCCACGGCGAAGAATGGTCGGCACGACCGCGATGCTCTCGACATTGTTCACCGTCGTCGGACAGCCGTAGAGGCCCGCGCCGGCCGGGAATGGCGGCTTGAGGCGCGGCATGCCCTTCTTGCCCTCGAGGCTTTCCAGCATCGCGGTTTCTTCGCCGCAAATGTAGGCGCCGGCGCCGCGGTGCACGAACAGGTCGAAATCGTAGCCCGAACCGCAGGCGTTCTTGCCGAGCAGCCCTGCGTCATAAGCCTGCTGGACGGCGGCAAACAGCGTCTCCGCCTCGCGGATGAACTCGCCGCGAATGTAGATATAGCCTGCCCGCGCGCGCATCGCGAAACCGGCGATCAGCGCACCTTCGATCAGCTTGTGCGGATCGTGGCGAATGATCTCGCGGTCCTTGCACGATCCAGGCTCGGACTCGTCTGCGTTGATGACGAGGAAGTTCGGCTTACCCGGCGTCGGCGCCTTGGGCATGAAGCCCCACTTCATGCCGGTCGGAAAACCCGCGCCGCCGCGGCCGCGAAGGCCCGAGGCTTTCACTTCGTCGATGATCGCGTCCTGGCCGATCGCCATCAGCGCCTTGGTATTATCCCAATCGCCGCGCGCCTGCGCGCCCTTCAGCCCCCAATCCTGGAAGCCGTAGAGGTTGGTGAAGATGCGGTCCTTGTCTGCGAGCATCAGCCGAGCATTCCGAAATAAACCGCCGCAACCAGGGCGATGATGGCGACGAGGACAACCGTCTTGACGATGCCCTTGAGCACCTTGAACGCCACGAACAAGGCGATCAGGCCGACAACGATTGGCAGAAGCTGTTCCATCAGGCGTTTCCGTCCCCGTTGCCACGCACGTCGCTCGGTGCGTCACCCTCGCGCTTCGACCCGGCAACCACCATCAAGGCGATGCCGATCGGAATGAACGCCAGAAAAGCGGTGTCCCCGCGCAAGCCGAAGGTTATTCCCAGGATCAGAAACGGCACGCCGGCAAGGCCAAGCGCCTTTCGATTGCGATCGTCCATCACCACTCACCCCGATAATCGTGGTTCTCGTTCACCATCGCCTTAAGGCTGGTGACTCCGCCTTCCGGATCGCTGGTGCGGCGGTTCACGCCCTGCGGGCCGGGCTCCGGCGTTTCGCCCCGCGCCAGCGCTTCCAGAAGGGCTGTCGTCGTCTCGAAGGTCAGATCTTCATAATTGTCGTCGTTGATCTGCACCATCGGCGCGTTGGCGCAGGCGCCCAGGCACTCGACCTCGTTGAGCGTGAACAGCCCATCCGCGCTGGTCTGACCCTTGGCCAACCCCTTCGCCTTGCACGCTCGGAACACCTCATCCGAACCCCTCAGCATGCACGGCGTCGTTCCGCACACCTGAAGGTGATAGCGGCCGACCGGGCGCAGGTTGAACATGGTGTAGAAAGTCGCGACCTCGTAGGCGCGAATGTACGGCATATCGAGATAGCCCGCGACATATTCGATCACCGGCACCGGCAGCCAGCCCTGCGTCTCGGTCTCCGCGCCGACCTGGCGCTGCGCCATGTCGAGCAGGGGAATGATCGCGCTATGCTGCCGCCCCGGCGGATAGCGGCCGATGATCGTCTTGGCCTTTGCCTGGTTCTCGTCAGTAAACGCAAAGCCGCCCCACCGCGCGCGAAGCTGATCGATGTCGGGCAGCGAATTGGGAAGAATGTCAGCCATTAGCGGTCGATCTCGCCAAAAACGATATCCAGGCTGCCGAGGATCGCCGTGACGTCCGCGAGCATGTGGCCGCGGGTCATGAAGTCCATCGCCTGAAGGTGGGAGAAGCCGGTTGGGCGGATCTTGACGCGGTACGGCTTGTTGGTGCCGTCGGCGACCAGGTAGACGCCGAACTCGCCCTTGGGGCTTTCGGTGGCGACGTAGACTTCGCCCGCGGGGACGTGGAAGCCCTCGGTGTACAGCTTGAAGTGGTGGATCAAGGCTTCCATCGACTGCTTCATCTCGCCGCGCTTGGGCGGGACGACCTTGCGGTCGAGCGACGCGATCGGCCCTTCCGGCATGTCGCGAAGGCACTGCTTGATGATGCGCACCGACTGGCGGACTTCCTCGACGCGGACCATCATCCGGTCGTAGCAATCGCCGCGGGTGCCGGTGGGCACGTCGAAGTCCATCAGATGGTATACGTCGTAAGGCTGCGACTTGCGGATATCCCACGGGATGCCGGCGGCGCGGATCATCGGGCCGGAGAAGCCCCAGGCAAGCGCGTCTTCCTTGCTGACGATCGAGATATCGACGTTGCGCTGCTTGAAGATGCGGTTGTCGGCGACCAGGCTGATCGCGTCCTCGAAGATCGGCAGCAGGCCGGTGTCGAGCCAGTTGCCGATGTCTTCCAGCAGCCCCGCCGGCACGTCCTGGTGAACGCCGCCCGGGCGGAAATAGTTTGCGTGCATCCGCGCGCCGGACACCCGCTCGTAGAAGTTCATGATGTCTTCGCGCGGCTCGAACAGCCACAGGTTAGGAGTCATCGCGCCGACGTCCATGACGTGGCTGCCGATGTTGAGGAGGTGGTTGGAGATGCGCGTCAACTCCGCCCAGAACACCCGCAGATACTGCGCCCGAAGCGGCACTTCGATGCCGAGAAGCTTCTCGATGGCGAGAACATAGCTGTGCTCCATGCACATCGGCGACACGTAATCGAGACGATCGAAATAGGGGATCGACTGGATATAGGTCTTGTATTCGCAGAATTTCTCAGTGCCGCGATGGAGCAGGCCGACGTGCGGATCGACGCGCTCGACGATCTCGCCGTCAAGCTCCAGCACCAGGCGAAGCACGCCGTGCGCGGCGGGGTGCTGCGGGCCGAAGTTGATCGTGTAGTTCGCGATTTCGGACTCGGTCGCGCCGGAACGGGCGACCTGTTCCTCGTGGCTTTGTGCGGGCGAAGCGATGGTCATTTCTTGGCTACCTCCGCTGCGGGGAGCGGGGTCGGCGCGCCGGGGGCTTCGCCGCCTTTCTCGTCGCCGGGGAGGATATACTGCGCGCCTTCCCAGGGGCTCAGGAAGTCGAACGCGCGGAAATCCTGCGGAAGCTGCACCGGCTCGTAGACGACGCGTTTCTGTTCTTCGGAATACCGCAGCTCGACATAGCCCGACAGCGGGAAATCCTTGCGGAACGGGTGACCGCGGAATCCGTAGTCGGTGAGGATGCGGCGCAGATCGTCATTCCCGTCGAAGATCACGCCGTAAAGGTCGAACACTTCGCGCTCGAGCCAGCCGGCCACCGGGAAGATGGAGGTGATCGACGGCACCGGCGTTTCCTCGTCGGCCGAGAGGCGGACGCGGATGCGGTGGTTCCTGGTCACCGAAAGCAGGTGGTAGACGACTTCGAACCGCTCCGGCCGCTGCGGATAATCGACGCCCGCGATTTCCATCAGCTGCTGATATTCGAACCGGTCGCGAAGCGTTCGGCACACCTCGGCGATGCTCTCGCGCGCCACGGTGAAGCTGTCTTCGCCGACGAGGTGGCCGCCGTCCATCCACGCGTCGCCGATCGCGGCTTTCACCTCGTCGAGGATGCCGGGCCGCGCGGGAATGCGGGGAGCGGAGTTGTTCGCCATCTGCTTCGTCCGCCCTCAGCGCTCGATCGTGCCGATGCGGCGGATCTTCCGCTGCAGCTGCATGACGCCGTAGATCAGCGCTTCGGCGGTCGGCGGGCACCCTGGGACGTAGATGTCCACCGGTACGATCCGGTCGCAGCCGCGCACCACCGAATAGCTGTAATGGTAATAGCCGCCGCCGTTGGCGCAGCTGCCCATGGAGATCACGTAGCGCGGCTCCGACATCTGGTCGTAAACCCGGCGAAGCGCAGGCGCCATCTTGTTGCACAGCGTTCCCGCGACGATCATTACGTCAGACTGGCGTGGGGAGGCGCGCGGCGCGACGCCGAAGCGCTCGAGGTCGTAGCGCGGCATGTTGGCGTGGATCATCTCCACCGCGCAGCAGGCGAGGCCGAAGGTCATCCACCACAGCGAGCCGGTTCGAGCCCACTGGAACAGATCCTCGGTCGAGGTGACGAGGAAACCCTTGTCGGCCACTTCAGAATTGATCTGGTTGAAGAAATCCGGATCCGGCTGCTGCAGGTCCGCGGGGCGCTCATTCTCATGGCGCGGGTC
>DASVUO010000161.1:0-10414 GCA_036386995.1 Allosphingosinicella sp.
TCAGGATCGACTCCGGATGAAATTGCAGGCCGGTTTGGAGCGCCTCAGCGTCCGAAATCGCCATCACCAGCCCGTCGACCTCCGCATGCACGGTAAACCGCTCCGGAATCCTCCGAGTCACCAGCGAGTGGTAGCGGCCGATTTGCACCGGACCCACTATGCCCGCAAACGGCCCCTGCCCGTCATGCTCAACCCGCGAGGTTTTGCCGTGCACCGGCGCGGGCGCGCGGACGACTTCGCCACCCGCCTCAAGCACCATCGCCTGGTGTCCCAAGCAGACACCGAGCACGGGCACCCGCCCCTTGGCGCAGGCGATCAGCTCCAGCGAACAGCCCGCTTCCTCCGGCCGCCCCGGGCCGGGCGAGACGACGATCCGCGCCCCCGTCTCCACTGCCATATCAAGCGCCGCTTCGGCCGAGACGCTGTTCCGCAGCACCCGCACCTCCAGGCCGAGCCGTTGCATCGCTTCCACCAGGTTGAAGGTGAAGCTGTCGAGATTGTCGATCATCAGCACCCGGCCGGTCATGCCGCGCCTCCAAGCACCGACAGGATCGCCGAGGCCTTGCGTCGGGTCTCGTCGGCTTCGGCAAGCGGATCGGAGTCGTGCACCACGCCCGCCCCGGCGCGAACGAAGGCGACGCCGTCCTTCACCACCGCGGAGCGGATCACTACGCCCGTGTCCATCATCCCCTCGCCGTTCAACCAGCCGACCGCGCCGCCATAAGGCCCGCGCTTGGTACGCTCGACCCGGCGCAGCAGCTGCGTCGCCTTGAGTTTAGGCGCGCCGGAGAGGGTGCCGACGTTGAGGCAGGCCTGAAGCGCGTGCAGCGCGTCATAGCCGATGGCGAGCTTGCCCTTCACCGACGAGACGAGGTGCATGACTCGGGCGTAGCGCTCGACGCTCATCAGCCTAGCGACGCGGCGGGTGCCAGGGATGCTGACCCGGGCGACGTCGTTGCGGGCGAGGTCGACCAGCATCATGTGCTCAGCGATCTCCTTGGCATCGAGGCGGAGGTCGGCTTCCATTCGGTCGTCCTCATCGTCGTCTGCGCCGCGCGGGCGGGTGCCGGCGATCGGCTTTACCTCCACCGTCGCCCACTTCTCCTCCCGCACGATGCGGACGGAGGTTTCCGGCGAGGCGCCGAACAGGAGATGGTCGGGCGCGGAGAGGAAGAACATGTACGGGCTTCGATCCAGCTTCCGCACGGCGGCGAAGGAGGCGATCGGGTCGGCGCAGGGGGCGCGGAAGGTGCGCGACGGCACGATCTGGTAGACGTCCCCAGCGAGGATGTGCGCCTTCATCTCCGACACCACCGCTCCATAAGCGCCGTCGTTGAGGTCGGTTTCGGCCGCGGCGGGGTCGCTGCGCGCGGCGGGTGCAATTTCGGCGAGAGGCCGCTCGCAACGCTCGGCGAGCCCGGCGAGCCGCTCGGCGGCGCCGAAATGGGCGCGAGTCTTGTCCGCCGGATCTGCGCCCGCAAAGGCGGTGCAGACCAGGCGCGGCGCCTGGCCCTGCTCGACCACCACCAGCGATTCCGCGAGCCAGAAGAGGAAGTCGGGGAAGCCGAGCGGATCGTCAGCGGCTGGCGGCAGATCCTCGAACAGATCGACATGGTCGAACGCCACCGCGCCGAGCAAGGCGAGGGTGAAGGGCTCGTCCGGCGTTTCGCTTTCCGTCCCGGCGGACAGCGCGCGCAGCACGTCGAACGGCGAGGCGGCAAGCAGCCGCGCTTCGGCATCGTCGCCCGAGGGCGCCGGGAAGCAGAGGGTGAGGCGCGTGTCCTCCCGCACGGGTGCGCCGTCGGCGAAGGTGCGCTCGAGCCCGTCCAGCACCGCCGCGCCGCCGGGCGTAAGCGCATCCAGGCGCACCTCCCGCCCGCGGCACTCGATCCGCACCGCCGCCTTCTCCAGCAGCAGGCTGGGCCCGGCGAGCGTCTCGATCAGCATCGTGTCGGTTAGCCCGCCGCGCTCCGAAAGCGCCGCGTAGAGCGCGAGCGCATCCACGGAGCGGTAGAGGCGCCGGGTCAGCGCCTTGGCGCTGGTCACCGAAGCTGCCTTCCGACCGCCGACGTGATCGGCTCAAGCTGGCTCATCAGTCGCTCGAACTGCTCCGGGTAAAGCGACTGCGCCCCGTCGGACCAGGCGGCGGCGGGGTTTTCGTGGACCTCTACCAATATGCCGTCGGCACCGCAGGCGGCGGCGGCGAGCGCCATCGGGATCACGAAATCGCGCACGCCCGTGCCGTGGCTCGGATCGACCAGCACCGGCAGGTGGGTCTTCTGCTTGATGTAGGGGATGGCATTGAGATCGAGCGTGTTGCGGGTCGCCGTCTCGAAGGTGCGGATGCCGCGTTCGCACAGGATCACCTGGTCGTTGCCCTCGGCGAGGAGATATTCCGCGGCCATCAGCAGATCCTCGACCTTGGCCGCCATGCCGCGCTTCAGCACCACCGGCCGGCCGGACCGGCCCACAGCTTTTAGAAGCGAGAAATTCTGCATGTTGCGCGCGCCGATCTGAAGCGCGTCGGCGTATTCGGCGACGACCTCGACGTCAGCTGTTTCCATGACCTCCGTCACCACCGGAAGCTCGAACTCGTCGCCGGTGGTGCGGAGCAGCTTCAGCCCTTCGAGGCCGTGGCCCTGAAACGCGTAGGGGCTGGTGCGCGGCTTGTAGGCGCCGGCGCGCAGGCCGTGGGCGCCGGCTGCCTTCGCGGCGCGGGCCGTGCTGCGCATCTGGCTCTCCGTTTCCACCGCGCAGGGCCCGGCGATCACCGTGAAGTTGCGGCCGCCGATCGCGTGGTTACCGAGGCGCACCACCGTGTCGTGGGCGTGAAGCTCACGGCTGACCAGCTTGTAGGGCGCGAGGATCGGCTTCAAGGACTCCACCATCGGGTGGCTTTCCAGCGCCAGCTCGGCAAGAACCCGCTCGTCGCCCAGCGCGCCAAGCACAACGCGCTCCGTGCCAGGCATGTGGAGCGGCTTCAGCCCCTTGGCTTCGATCCGCGAGAGGATTTCCTGCGCGGTTTCGGGAGGGGCGTCGCGCTTGAGGACGATGATCATGATGTGTTTCCGTTCTTCTCGAAGACATAAAAAAAGCCCGCCTGGAGGGGCGGGCCACATGCTGGTGAAAGTGGGAAGCGGGTTGGGCTTCTTTTCTACCTGTTCGCTGGGCGCGCCGGATCGCTGTGGGAAGGCCAACGCCACCACAAACGAAGGGCCGAGCCGGACAGGAAAGAGATTTGCGCCGTCATTTCAGGAGCTAAGCTATCGGCACGATGGGCGCCGGTCAACGGGCTGGTCACCCGGTATTCACCCGCCCGGGCGCAGAGCCCACGTTGACACAAGGAGGAGTGGCCGTCAGGCTGCGTTGCAAATGACCATCACGGTTCGCCCGATCCGCGCTCTCGGCGCTTATTATCCCACCGTCAGGACGGGACCGATTTGACGCGCTGATTCAAACCAAAGCGTTCTTCAAACCAGCCCCGTCCGGACCCTCCGGGCGGGGCTTTTCTTTTGCGACAAAGGACCGACGCCATGTTCAAGGACTTCACCGAGGTGCCCAAGGCTGCCGACTGGACGGTGCCGCAGAATTGGGCGCAGTTTACCGGCGAGGAGCACGAAGTCTGGGATCTGCTCTTCGCCCGCCAGCAGCAGATGCTGCACGGCCGGGCGGTGCGTGCGTTCGAAGAGGCGCTCGGCGTCCTGAAGCTGTCGCGGCCCGGTATTCCGGAGCTTGGCGAACTCAACGAGCGGCTGTTCGCGCGCACCGGCTGGACAGTGGTGTCGGTGCCGGGGCTGGTGCCGGACGACATCTTCTTCGCGCACCTGGCCGCCCGCCGCTTCCCCGCCGGCAACTTCATCCGCAAGCGGGCCCAGCTCGACTACCTGGAAGAGCCGGACGTGTTTCACGACGTCTTCGGCCACGTGCCTTTGCTCGCGCAGCCGGCGGTGGCGGATTTCATGCAGGCGCTCGGCGCGATGGGGCTGGAGGCGCTTCGCACCGGCCACCTCGACCGGCTAGCGCGGCTCTACTGGTACACGGTGGAGTTCGGCCTCGCCCGCGAGGAGGGCGCCCTGCGCATCTACGGCGCCGGCATCCTGTCGAGCTTCGGCGAATCCCGTTTCAGCCTGGAAAGCGCCGAGCCCAAGCGGCGGCGGTTCGACCTCCTCGAGGTGCTTCGCACCCGCTACACCTCCAGCGAATTCCAGAAATGCTACTTCGTCATCGACAGCTTCGAAGCGCTTCTGAAGGCGGTCGGCACGGCAGACCTCCCCAGCCTGTTCGCCGAAGCCGCGGCGCTGGAAGACCTCGATTCCGGGCGCCCCTGAGCGCCCTCACCCGAAGCTTTGCTTCAGGCGGATCCAGGCGGTGAGGTGCTGGTTGCGCTCGCGGACCTCGTAGAGGTTCGGCTGCGGGTTGCTTCGATCCGGCGAGAAGAAGGTACGGAAGCGGTTGCCTTGCACGTTGAGCAGATTGTCGAGGTCGAAGGTGACTGACGTCTTCTCCGTCGGCCGGTATTCGGCGAAAGCGGTGACGAAGGGCTCCTCGCCGTTCGGCGTATCGATCTCGTTGCGGCGAAAGAAGCTCTGGCCGGGGTTGGTGTAGACGTTAAAGCCCCACGCATATTTGCCGAGATCCTGGCGGAAGGCGGCGTCGAAGCGGTAGTTGGAATAGCCCGAAAAGCGCCGCCGGCGGTGGGTGTAGGGGTCCTCCACCGATGAGTCCTGAAGCGTACCGTTTACCGTCAGCCGCCCGCCCTTGATACCGATCGGGCTCAAGGGGACGTCGAGGGTGCCGCGCACGAACTTGTAGGTGCCGCTGCCCAGATTGCCCGGCGCGTCGAAGCCTTCCGGCGTCGGCACCCGGTCCTGGACCAGCGATATACGGTTGTAGCCGAACTCCGCCTTGGCGAGGCCGTCGCCGAGGATCGTGCGCTCCACCGTCAGCAGGGCCTCCCACGCCCGCTGCGGGAGGAGTTCGGCATTGCCGGCATCGACCCGGTCGTTGGTGAGCTCCGCCGAGCTGATGAAATCCTCGAAATTGAGCTGCGCCATCGTCCGCGCCAGCGCCAGCTGAAGGTGCCACGGGCCCTTCGGCTTCCAATCGAACACGGCCTTGGGCTTCAGGAACTTGAGCACCCGCTCCGACTCCGCGTCGCCCGTCACCGTCAGCCTGGACGCTTCAAAGGTAAGGCCGAGATCCATGCGCAGCGTCGGCGACAGGGCCGGCCGGCGTTGACGAAGGCTTCGCCGCGATATTCCGTCACCTTTGCCTGATCCACCGGCAGATCGATGCGGGTGAGGACGCCGTCTTCATCGACGTCGAACAGATTCACATTGCTGTCGAGGCTGTTGAGCACCGCTTCCGCGCCGGTTTCGACGCTCCAGCCGTTCCAGTTGGAGCGCGACCAGACCAGCCGCGCCACGGTTTCGTTGCGCTGGCTGTCCGTGTTCTGCACAAACCCGCCGATCACGTCCTCGCCGATCCGGTTGAACGAGGTGTCGGCGTTCAGCCGGTGCCGGCGGGTGGCGAGGCCGATCAGCTTCAGACCGCCGCCGAGGAACGGCCGGGTGATGTCGCCGCCGATCTCGTAATCGCGCCGGTCCTGCTCCTGACTCAGCCGGTCGTCGCGCTCAATGCCGCCGACGGGAAAGACGTGTTCGTCTGAAACAGGCCGAAGCGCCCATCGGCCATCCGGAAGTTCGCGTGGGCCGTGCGATTCTCGCCGCCATTGTGCTCCCAGCTTCCCGAAAGGTAGGCCTCGCGCTCGCTGGTGTCGTTATATTTGCGGCGGAACTCGACCAGTGCGTCGCTAGGCAGCCTGGTGATCGTGTCGGTGCCTCCCTCCGTGAAGTGCGCATTGTTGTAGCCGGCCGAGACGTTGAACGAGGATTTCCCCCGCCGGTAGAGCGCGGAGACGTTGCCTTCCGGCGTGATCTGCCCGGAGAAGTCACGCCGCACCGTTGCGTTGACCGTGCCGGCCAGGCCGCCGCCGGAAACTAGGATCAGGTTCAGCACCTGCGGCTTGCCCGAAAATTCCGATCCGAACAGGTCGCCCGGCCCTACCTCCACGCGCGCCACCCGGCTCGCCGAAATGCGGGCAAGCACCGTTTCCAGCGTGTCGCTCTTGGCACTCGGCCGCTGGCCATTGATCACGACATTGCCCGCCGCCCCGCCGAAGCCGCGCACGTTCTGGCTGCCAAGCTCCGGGCTGAAGCCGGGAACCCGCTGCACCAGCTCAAGCGCGTTGGATGGCGAGAATTGGGTGAAATAGGCGCCTTGATAGACGGTGCGCCCGCCGGCCCCGACCTCCTGCGCGAAGGCGGGCGCCGCACTGCCGATCAACAAAGTCGCCGCCAGCCCCGCCCGCACAGTCACGCCCACAAACCCTCTCCTCGCTTTCCGAAGAAGCGAGAGGCAAGAAATGCGCCAGCCGCAAACCGTTATCGCTTCAGTGGCTTAGGCGGGCGGCGTTCGGTTCCGGACAGCAACGGCGTCCGTATGCGAACGCGCTCAGACTAGAGCCTCGGCCGCGGCAAGCACTTCTTCCACGTGGCCGGGCACCTTCACCTTGCGCCAGACGCCTTTCACCAAGCCGTCGCGATCGATCAGGAAGGTGGCGCGGTCGATGCCCATATATTTGCGGCCGTACATGCTTTTCTCGACCCAGGTGCCGAACGCCTCGCAGACGCTGCCGTCCACGTCGGTGGCGAGCGCGACCTTGAGGTCGTACTTCTCGATGAACTTGGCGTGCTTCTTGGCGTCGTCCTTGGAGACTCCGAGCACCCAGGCGTTGGTGTCGGCGAATTTGTCGGCAAGCGCGCTGAAGCCCTGCGCTTCGGCGGTGCAGCCGGACGTGTCGTCTTTCGGGTAGAAATAGAGGACCAGCTTCTGGCCGCGGAAATCGGTGGGGCTGATCTCCTTGCCGTCCATGCTCAGCAGCTTCACGTCCGGAACCTGATCGCCCTCGTTCAGCATTTCATTCTCCCTGGCTCACCCGCGCCCAAAGCGCCGACACCCTCTGCCGCGCCGCGTCGTGGGCCGCAAGCAAAGCCTCCCAATTGGGCAGCCCGCAGGCCCGCGCCACCAGCCGCCGGGTCGCTTCGGGCGGCTCGGCGGAGCTGGGCGACACCAAGCGGAACATGACCAGGATCGAAGTGAGGAGGCGGAGCGCTGGATCGATGTCGGCCTCGACCAGCCCTGCTTGATGGAGCGTGGCAAGCGCATTCTCGAGATGAGGATCGAGGCCGATGCGGTGGCGGAGCTGAAGCGCGTGCACCGCGAATTCGAGATCGACGAGCCCGCCCGGGCCCATTTTGATGTCGAAGGGGCTTTTCGGCGGCTTGTGGCGGGCGATGTCGGAGCGCATCCGCACGATGTCCGCCACCAGCGACGTGGGCTCACGCGCGATGCACAAGGTGTCGCGGATCACCTCGGCCAGCTCGGCGCGTGCTTCGGGGGAGCCGTAAACCGGGCGGGCGCGGAGCAGGGCCATATGCTCCCAGGTCCACGCCTGCTCCCGCTGATAATGCCCAAAGCTTTCCAGGCTCACCGCAAGCATGCCGTCGGCGCCGGAAGGGCGGAGCCGGGTGTCGATGTCGTACAAGGGGCCGGCCGCCGTGGGTACGCTGAGCGCCGCCGAGACGCGCGGCGCCAGGCGGTTGAAATAATCGGTGGCGCGTAAGGGACGCGGGCCGTCCGATTCCGCTTCGTGGGTGCCGCTGAACAGATAAACGAGATCGAGATCGGAGGCGTGGGTGAGCGCTTCGCCGCCGAGCCGCCCTAGGCCAAGGATGAGCAGCTCCGACCCCGCCACCCGGCCATGCCGCGCCTCGAACTCCGCCACCGCGGCGTCGGCAAGCACGTTGATCGCGGCCTCCGCGACCCGCGAATAGCCTTCGGTGACTTCCAGCGCATTGCTTCGCCCGGTGACCAGCTGCACGCCGAGCGCGAAGCGGCGCTCGTTGACCAGGCGGCGGACGCGGTCGAGGATCAGCTGGTAATCTTCGTCGGCGCGGTCGGAGCGGCTGAAATCTCCGATCAGGTCCTGCACCGAAGGCGCGGGCGAAAAAGCGCTTGCGTCAATTAGCCCGTCGAGAAGCTGCGGCCGCCGCGCCACTTGATCCGCCAGGGTCGGCGCGTGGCTCAAGATGTCGCCGAGATGCTCGGTGAGGCCGGGGCGGGCCTGGAGCAGGCGGTAGAAATTGACGCCGCTTGGCAGCCGTTCGACGATGTCCTCGAACCGGTTCATCGCCCGCATTGGGTCCGGCGCGTGGGCGAAGGCCTCGACCAAAGCGGGGAGCATCGCTTCGAACGCGTCCTGTGCGGCGGGGGTGCGCAGCGAGCGGGCGCGGCCGGACCGCCACGCCTCCACCCGCACCCGCGCGCCCGGCGGATCGGGAAAGCCGATGGCGGCGAGGTGGGCCTGCAGCGCCTCGCTGTTGCCGGGAAGCCGCCGCTCCTCCTCGCCGGCGAGCGCGGTGTAGAGGCGGGCGACCTCCTCCACCTTTGGCCGAAGAAGCGCGAGCAAGGCGGCGCCGTCGTCCAGGCCGTGGAGCCGCGCGACGTTGTCGAGCGCCTCCGGGTCGGCGGGAAGGCTGTGCGTCTGGAGATCGTCCACCATCTGCAGGCGGTGCTCGGCAATTCGGAGCAAGCGGTAGCTGTCCGCCACTGCCGCCGCGTCGGCCGGAGCGATCCGGCCCGCTTCGCCGAGCAGGCGCAGCGCATCGAGCGTGGCGGGGGCGCGCAAGGCCGGCTCGCGGCCGCCGTGGATCAGCTGGTGTATCTGGGCAAAGAATTCCGCCTCGCGGATGCCGCCGCGGCCGCGCTTCAAATCGTAGCCGGGGCCGAACGCCTGGCCCGTCGCATAATGGTCGCGGATTCGGCGGGTGATCGACTGGATTTCGCCGATCGCGCCGAAATCGAGCGACTTGCGCCACACGAAGGGGTGGATCGCTTCCAGGAAGTAGCGGCCCAGTTCGGCGTCGCCGGCGGCGTGGCGGGCGCGGATGAAGGCTGCGCGCTCCCACGGCAGGGCGCTGGATTCGTAGTAGGAGATCGCTGCGTCTACGGGCAGCGCAATGGGGGTAACTTCGGAAGAGGGACGCAAGCGCAGGTCTACCCGAAAGACATAGCCTTCACCGTCGCGCTTCTGGAGTAGCTCGATGACGCGCTGGCCGATGCGGACGGCCGCCTGCCCCGGCTCCTCGCGCGGGCGGCAAGGGAGCGTGGCGGGATCGAACAGAAAGATCGGGTCGATGTCCGAAGAATAATTGAGTTCGCGGCTGCCATGCTTGCCGAGCGCGATGACCGAGAAGCCGCGCGGCTCCTGGTCGGGCGTGCGCTCCAACATCGCTGTGGCGAGCGCCCGCTCCAGCGCGCTGTCGGCGTAGCCGGACAGCTGCTCCATGAGGGTTTCGAGCGGCACGACGCCGGCGAGATCGCCCACGGCAAGCGCGGCGGCAAGGGCGCTTCGTTCGCGCCGGAGTGCGGTTCCAAGCGTAGGCGCATCGGCTCCTGCCGCGCGGGCTTCGGACAGTGCGTCGCCCATCGCGCCGCGCTCCAGCGCCGCCGTTACCTCGGGAAAACGCCCAATCTGCAGCGCCAGAAAGGGCGAATGCGCCCGCGCCCGCGCCAGCGCGTGGTTAACGGCTTTTTCACTTTGCGTGTCATTCATACAACATCACAGATCAGTTCCATTGGGGGTGCGCAACGGTTGAAACCCTCGCTTGCCCCGGGCGTTCTGCCCCACGTGAATAAGATCAACCCGAGACATGAAGCCATGGTTCAAGCTTCCTCAAGACGGTTCGTGAAGGTCGCGCCGCCGACGGTTCACGCCGGCGTGGGGAACGCCCTGCGGCAGGCCTATGCGATGGACGGCGAAGTCCGCTCGCTCAAGATGTTCGAGGATTTGCTGGCCCGCCTCGACGGCGAGTAAGCTTTTCTCCTCGCGCAAGGCTCAACAGCCCCTTCGCAGTGCGCGGAGGGGTTTGTTTTTGCGCGTGCGCACAAATGCATATCGCTTGCGGCCCAAAGGCCGGGCGCCTCAGCCGCCGCGGGGGTCGCGGTCGCGGCTGAGGTCGTCGACTTCGCTCATGATGCTGGCCAGCGCGGAAGTCCCGTCCGTTTCATACTCGCGGCGCGAGGTAAGCTTGCCCTCGGCGAGCAGGTTCTCGAGCGCGACGCGGCCGCGGGCGACGCGGCTCTTGATCGTGCCGACCGCGCAGCCGCAAATCTCCGCCGCTTCTTCATAAGCGAAGCCGCCGGCACCGACGAGGATCAAGGCCTCGCGCTGCGGTTGCGGCAGGTGGAGAAGCGCGCGCTGCATGTCGCCGAGCTCGACGTGGCGGTCCTGGCTTGCCGGCGCGGCGAGCAATTTGGAGGCGGTGATCTCGTCCCATTCGCCCTTGAAGCG
>DASVUO010000162.1:0-3116 GCA_036386995.1 Allosphingosinicella sp.
GCGCCATGATCAGGCTCCTCCTCGCGCTCTCCGCCGCCGCGCTCGCCGCGCCCGCTTTCGCCCAGGACCGCAGCGACGCCCTCGCCGCCGAGCTGGCCGCGATGCGCGCCCGGATTGCGCAGCTCGAAGCGGAAGTAGCCACCATGAAGGCGACGAGTGCCGTGCCCGCGCCGGCCCCTGTTGCGGTCGCCGCCGCCGCCGCCGCCGCCGCACCGCCCGCCGCCGCGCCTGTACCAGCCAAAAAGGAAAGCAGCAGTCCCACGATCAAGGTCTTCGGCCGCCTGCAATTTGACGCCGGCTATGTAAGCCGCCCCGACGGCCTCGGCGACCGTGGCCTCGGCTTCAGCAACGAACTCCGCCGCGCCCGCATCGGCGTCGAAGGGGCAATTCCCGGCGGCTTCGGCTACAAGGTCGAGCTCGACCTCGCCGACAACCAGGTCGAAATCACCGACGCCTTTCTCAGCTACAAGGCCTCCAAGTCGCTTGGTCTGACACTCGGCCAGCACAATAATTTCCAATCGCTGGAAGAGCTCACCAGCTCCCGCTTCCTGTCCTTCATGGAGCGCGCCGCGTTCACCGACGCCTTCGGATTCGAACGCCGCGTCGGCCTCTCCGCGACCTACTCGGGCGGCAACCTCCTAGCCCAGGCGGGCGTCTTCACCGACAACATCCAGGACCTGTCGGGCGTCAGCGGCGCCGCGGGCCTTGGCGACGAAAACAACGCAGTCGGCTTGGACGGCCGGCTGGTCTTAGCTCCCAAACTCGGCACAGCCCAGCTTCACCTCGGCGCCTCCGCCCACTGGCGCGACAACAACGACCTGGCCGCCTTCGGCCCCGCCACCCGCTTCCGCCAGCGCCCCTTCGTCCACACCAGCGACACCCGCTTCATCGCCACCCCCGCCTTGCGCGTCGGCGAGGAAACCAGCCTCGGCCTCGAAGCCGCCCTCATCCGCGGCCCACTCCACGCCACCGCCGAGATGTACTGGCTCCGCGCCGACACCCTCACCGCCGGCACCAGCCCCACTTTCTTCGGCGGCTATGCCGAGGCCGGCGTCTACCTCACCGGCGAAACCCGCGGCTACAAAGGCGGCCGCTGGGACCGGACGATCGTGCGCAATCCGGTCGGCAAGGGCGCCTTCGGCGCGCTGCAGCTCAACCTGCGCTACGACCATCTCGACCTCAGCGACGACGGAGTCGTCGGCGGCACCCAGCGCGGCTACGAAGCCTCTTTGGTCTGGATCCCGCAGGACCACGTCCGCTTCCTCCTGAACTACGGCTATCTTCGCTACAGCGACGCCATCCCGTCTCCTACCGGCGACACGAGCTACGGCGTCAACGTCCTCGGCGCCCGGGCGCAGATCGACTTCTAACCGCCGCGCGTCCCACGTTACTGCCCTAGTCAGGCCGCATTGATCTGCGTATAGGCGCGGCGAAATCCCCTTATACCGACAGGACTATCTGAAATGAGCCTCCGCAACGTGGCGATCATTGCGCACGTCGATCATGGCAAGACCACGCTTGTGGACCAGCTGTTCCGCCAGTCCGGCACCTTCCGCGACAACCAGCGCGTCGAAGAACGGGCGATGGATTCGAATGACCTCGAAAAAGAGCGCGGCATCACCATTCTCGCCAAGTGCACGTCGGTGGAATGGCACGGCACCCACATCAACATCGTCGACACGCCCGGCCACGCCGATTTCGGCGCCGAAGTGGAGCGCATCCTGTCCATGGTCGACGGCGTGATCCTGCTCGTCGATGCGGCCGAGGGCCCGATGCCGCAGACCAAGTTCGTCACCGGCAAGGCGCTCGCGCTTGGCCTGAAGCCGATCGTCGTCGTCAACAAGATCGACCGCCCGGATGCCCGCGCCGCCGAAGTGCTCGACGAATGTTTCGAACTGTTCCTCAGCCTCGAGGCCAATGACGAGCAGCTCGATTTCCCAGTCCTCTACGCGTCGGGCCGCAACGGCTATGCCGGCCTTACCGACGACGTGCGCGAAGGCACGCTCGACCCGATGTTCGAAACCATCGTCCGCCACGTGCCCGCGCCCGACGCGGACCCGGACGGCCCCTTCAAGATGCTCGCCACCCTTCTCGACCGCGACAATTTCGTCGGCCGCGTGCTCACCGGCCGCATCGCCAGCGGAAAGCTCAAGCTCAACATGCCGATCAAGGCGCTGGACGCCGATGGCAACGACGTTGAAGCCGGCCGCGCCACCAAGATCTTCGTCTTCCGCGGCATCGAGCGCGTCGCCGTCGAGGAAGCGGGCGCAGGCGACATCGTCGCCATCGCCGGCCTCACCAAGGCGACCGTCTCCAACTCGATCGTCGAGCCCGCCGTCACCGAACCGCTCCATGCCCAGAAGATCGATCCGCCGACGCTTGCCATGACCTTTACCGTCAACGATTCGCCGATGGCCGGCCGCGAAGGCACCAAGGTCACCAGCCGCATGATCCGCGACCGCCTCGAGCGCGAAGCGGAAGGCAACGTCTCTTTCAAGATCACCGAAAGCGCCGACAAGGACAGCTTCGAAGTCGCCGGCCGCGGCGAGCTTCAGCTCGGCGTGCTGATCGAAACCATGCGCCGCGAAGGCTTTGAGCTGACCATCAGCCGCCCCCGCGTCCTCTTCCGCGACGGACCCGACGGGCGCGAGGAGCCTTATGAGCAGGTCGTCATCGACGTCGACGACGAGCACTCCGGCACCGTTGTCGAGAAAATGGCCCAGCGCAAAGCCGAGCTCGTCGACATGCGCCCCTCGGGCGGCGGCAAGACCCGCATCACCTTCTCCGGCCCGTCGCGCGGCCTGATCGGCTACCACGGCGAGTTCCTCTCCGACACCCGCGGCACCGGCATCATGAACCGCATGTTCGAGCGCTACGGCCCCTATAAGGGCCGCATCGAGGGCCGCCAGAACGGCGTCCTGATCTCCAACGGTTCGGGCGAAACGGTGACCTACGCTCTGGGCCCTTTGGAAGACCGCGGCATCCTGATGGTCGGCCCGCAGGAGCCGGTCTACGAAGGCATGATCATCGGCGAAAACGCCAAGCCGGAAGACTTGGAAGTCAACCCGATGAAAACCAAACAGCTCACCAACTTCCGCGCCTCGGGCGGCAAGGAC
>DASVUO010000163.1:0-5258 GCA_036386995.1 Allosphingosinicella sp.
TTCGCGGGCGGCACGGGCGAGGACGGGGGCGGTGTGGGCCCCTTCGGCGACGGTGCGGCGGTCGGCGAGGAGTTCGGCGGCGCTTTTGCCTTCGCCAAGGCCTTTGCCGAGCGAGAAGTTGCGGCTGTTTGTCGACGAGCAAGTTAGAACCAGGTCGCCGAGGCCGGAGAGGCCGGCAAGCGTTTCAGCGCGGGCGCCGCGGGCGAGGCCGAAGCGGGTCATCTCGGCGAACCCGCGCGAAATCAGCGCCGCGCGAGCGTTGAGGCCGAGCTTGCGGCCCTCCACCACGCCGCAGGCGATGGCGAGGACGTTCTTCACCGCCCCGCCGATCTCCGCGCCGACGACGTCGTCGGACAGGTAAGGCCGGAACCAGGGACGGGCGAGACGGGCGCGGAGGCGCTCGCCAACCTGCGCGTCCTCCACCGACAAAGTGACCGCCGCCGGCTGCCGCGCCGCGACTTCGTGGGCAAAGGTTGGGCCGGATAGGACGGCGACGGGCGCGTCCGGCTGCTCTTCGTGCGCGACATCGTGCATCAGTTTGGTGGAGGCTTCCTCCATGCCCTTTGCGCAGAGGATCAGCGGCACGGAGAGGCGCGGCATTGCGGCAAGCACCTTGCGCATATGCTGGGCGGGCGTGACGATCAGCAGGGCCTCGCAGCCGGCGAGTTCCTCCAGCGCGTCTGTCGCGCGGATGCGCGGGTCGAGCGGCACGCCGGGGAGGAACAGGCTGTTCTCGTGGCGGGCGTTGACGCTTTCCACCACTTCGGGCTCGCGCGCCCAGAGCAGCGTGTCGCCGCCTTCCGCCGCAACCTGCGCAAGGGCGGTGCCCCAGGCGCCGCCGCCGACTACGCCTATTGGTCCGATCATGCCTTCACCCCCGCGCCGCGCACCTTTTCCGCCTCCGGATCGAGCGGCCAGCGCGCCCGCGCCGGTGCGTCGAGGCCGTCGATCAGCCCCGCCTCGAAGCGCAGCGCCCCCGCCCAGCCGATCATCGCGGCATTGTCGGTGCACAGCCACAAAGGCGGCGCAACGAAGGGCAGACCGTGCGCTGACGCCAACTCGGTGAGCGCCCCGCGCACCGCCGTGTTCGCCGCGACTCCGCCCGCGACGACCAGCGCCGTCGCTTGCGGAACGCTGCCCAGCGCGCGGCGGGTGCGGTCAACCAGGCAATCGACCACTGCCTGTTGGAACGAGGCGGCGATGTCCTCCGCCGCGTAGGCGCCGCTGTCGCGGGCGCGAAGCACGGCGCTCTTCAGCCCGGCAAAGGAGAAATGCGGTTCGGTCGAGCCGACGAGGGGGCGCGGGAGCTTCACCGCCTTGGCGTCACCGCGCGCCGCCGCTTGCTCCACGGCGGGGCCGCCGGGGAAGCCGAGGCCGAGCAGCTTCGCCGTCTTGTCGAAAGCCTCGCCGGCCGCGTCGTCGATGGTGGTTGCGAGGCGCCGGTAGCGGCCGAGGCCTTCCACGAACAGCAACTGGCAATGGCCGCCCGAGACGAGCAGCAGCAGATAGGGGAACGCCAAGTCTGGCTGGCTGAGCATCGGCGACAGCGCATGGCCCTCAAGGTGGTTGACCGCCACCAAAGGCTTGCCGCTCGCCAGCGCCAGCCCCTTGGCGGTGATCAGGCCGACCATCACGCCGCCGACCAGGCCTGGCCCAGCCGTCGCGGCGATGGCATCAACGTCCGCGAGGCGCACCCCCGCTTCCTCCAGCGCCTCTTCAACCAGCCGGGGCAATATCTCGACATGGGCGCGCGCGGCGATCTCCGGCACCACGCCGCCGAAGGGGCGGTGGGCGCTTTCCTGCCCGGCGAGCCGGTGGGCAAGCACCTGCCGGTCGGAGGTGACCAACGCCGCCGCCGTTTCATCGCAGCTCGATTCAATGCCGAGGATCAGGCTCATGCACACTTCCCTGCCACCCATGGAGCGGCTAGCACAAGCGCCCCATGATAAGCACCTTGAGGATCGGCACACGCGGCTCGCCGCTGGCGCTCGCGCAGGCGCGAATGGTCGCCACCGCCTTGCGCGACGCGCACGGCTGGGGGCCGGAGCGGATCGAGATCGTGCCGATCACCACCACCGGCGACATCGTCCGCGACCGGCCGCTTGCCGAAATCGGCGGTAAATACCTCTGGACCAAGGAGCTCGACGCCTGCCTTCTGGAAGGCCGCACCGACATCTCCGTTCATTCCATGAAGGATGTGGAGACGATCCGGCCCCCTGAGCTTGAGATCGCCGCAATGCTGGAGCGCGCGCATGTCTGCGACCGCTTGATCGGCGCCGAAAGCCTCGACGCGCTTGCCCCCGGGGCGCGGGTGGGGACATCGTCGCCGCGCCGGGCCGCGCAGATCATGGCGCGGAGGCCGGACCTGGTGATCGTTCCGATCCGCGGAAACGTGGAGACGCGGCTGAAGAAGCTTGCGCTCGGCGAGGCGGACGCGACCTTGCTTGCCGCGGCTGGGCTCGACCGGCTGGGCCACCACGAGACCGGAGTCGTGCTAGACGACTTTCTTCCCGCCCCCGCGCAAGGCGCGGTCGGAGTCGAGGTGCGGGCCGAGGACAAGCGCACCCGCGCATTCATCGCCGCGATAGATCATCGCGAGACCCATCTGTGCGTCGGCGCGGAGCGGCGGCTGCTTGAAGGCTTGGGCGGGACCTGCCGCTCGCCGATTGCGGCGCTCGCGCGGCTCGACGGTGAGGAAATCCACCTGCGCGCGCAGATCCTCAGCCCCGACGGCGGCGAGGCGCACGATATGGAGGGGCACTTCGCGGTGGGCGACGGGGAGACGCCGCTCGCCATGGCACGCGACCTCCTGAGCCGCGCTTCCCCGGCGCTGCGCGGGCTGTTCGCCTGAACGAGGTCCTGATCCTCCGCCCACAGCCCGGGGCGGACGAGAGCGCCGCGCGGGCGAGAGCGCTGGGGCTGGAGCCGGTGGTGGCGCCGCTGTTCACCGTGCGCAGTCTGGAGTGGGAGGCGCCCGAAGGTGCCTTTGACGCCATCCTGCTGACCAGCGCCAACGGCGCGCGCTTCGGCTTGCGGGCGAATTTCGGTGAGCTTCCCTGCTACGCGGTAGGCGCGGCCACTGCCGAAGCGGCGTGTGCGCAAGGCGTGTCCAAGGTTATCGCCGGCCCGTCAGACGGCGCCGCCGCTGTGGCGCTCATGGCCGAAGCGGACGTGCGGCGGGCGCTTCACCTGTGCGGACGGGAGCATATCGCTCTGGAGCATCCTAAGATCGCGATCGAGCGGCGCGTCGTCTACGCCGCCGAGGCTGCCACGTCGCTGCCGGAGCAAGCGGTGGCAGCGCTTTCCCGCACTGCGCTTACCCTGCTCCACTCGCCCCGGGCCGCAGCTTTGTTCGGGAGCCTTGTGCCCGAGCGCACCACGCACCGCATCGCCGGGATCAGCCAGGCCGCGGCCGACGCGGCAGGCTCGGGCTGGGCGGAGGTCCACGTCGCCCCCCACCCGCGCGATCAGGCATTGCTGGAGCTTGCCGCGCGACTGTGCAAGACTGGCGCCTCGTAAGACACGGCAAGCGGAACGCGCGAATGGAATATGTGCCCGGCGACACGGCGGCGGCGAAGCGCAAGAAGCCGCTCTGGTCGCTTCTGATCCTGCCGTTTATCGCCTTCCTGCTCGGCATCGCGGCGATGGGCTGGCTGCTGTCGCGCTGGGATCGCGGCGCCGAATGGCTCGGCGTTGCGCCGGAAGCCCCGGTTGCCGCTGCCGCCGCGCCCGTCCCGCAGGTGCAGATGGAGCGCGCGCCGCAGCCGGAACTTGCCCCCGCGCCGGACGGCAGCGCCCGCCTCGTTATCGATCCGGAAATGACCCGGCGGGTGAACCTGCTCGAGCAGCGCCTTGCCGAGCTCGACCTCCAGTCGCGCGCCGCCGTCGGCAATGCCGATCGCGCGGAGGGGCTGCTGGTCGCCTTTGCAGCGCGCCGCGCGCTCGATCGGGGTGTCGCCCTGGGCTATCTCGAGGGCCTGCTTCGCCAGCGCTTCGCCGCCACCCAGCCGCAGGCCGTCGGTCTGGTGATCACCGCCGCCCGCGATCCGGTGACGCTTCAGCAATTGCAGGACGGACTGAAGGAGACCTCCTCCGAACTCGGCGGCGGCGGGCCCGAGCAGAGCTGGTGGGACGCATTCACCAGCGAATTTTCCGATCTGATCCGCATCCGCAAGGCGGGAACGCCCTCCACCGTTCCCTCTGAACGGCTTGCCCGGGCCAAGCGTGCGCTTGACGCCGGACTTGCGGAAGTCGCGCTCGCGGAAGTGCTTCGCCTGCCCGGCCGCGATCAGGCGGGGGATTGGATCGCTAAGGCGCGGCGCTACGTCGCCGCACGGAGGGCACTCGACACGATCGAGACGGCGGCGCTGCTCGAAACCCGAAGCCCGGCCGCGGCCACCGCGCCGCCGCAGCGCCCAGCGCCGGTTCCGCAGGGCCGGCCGCTTTAGACCTCGAACAAGGCGTAAGGGCGGCCGAGCTCCGGCTCCACCACGAACTGGGCGACGTTGAACACCGGCACTCCGCCGGGCGTGCGCCCCGAATAGCTGCCGCGATGGGCGTGGCCGTGGACACAGAGCTTCACATTGTCGAAGCGGTCGATCGCATTCGCCAGCCGCGAGGAGCCGAGGAAGGGGAAGATCTCCAGCGGCTCGCCTTCCACCGTCTCGCGGATGGGCGAATAATGAAGCACCGCCACCACCCGCTCGGTGCGCAGCGAGCGAAGCGCATTCTCGAGCTTGCGCGCTTCGTTGCGGCTTTCGTCGACGAACACCTTGATCGCATCCTCGCCGAACGCGCCGAGTTCGCCGCGCCCGAAGCCGCCGAGAAAGCCCTTTACCCCTGCGAAGCCGACGCCTTGAATTACGGTCGCCTGCTCGTCGAGGATCGTGACTCCGGCGCCTTGCAGGATGCGCAGCAGCTCGTCCGTCTCACCGGCCTCGACATCGTGGTTGCCGAGCACCGCCACGATCGGCGCGGAACAGTGGCGGATGTCCTCGGCGAGGATCTCGGCCTCGCTCGCTTTCCCGAAATTGGTGAGATCGCCGGCAAGCACCACCACATCGGCGGCGTCCGACATCTCCTTGAACAGGTCGCCGTAGCGGCCTTGCGACGTTTCGCTGACGTGGAGGTCGCCGATCGCCGCGACGGTGATCGCGCCGCCCGCTTCGGGCTCAGTGGTGGGGCTCATGCTTTTCGTCCACTCCCTTGCCGACCACGTCCGCAAAGCCCCATTCGGTGACGTCCACGACATAATCGGT
>DASVUO010000164.1:0-10823 GCA_036386995.1 Allosphingosinicella sp.
GCGCTGCGGCCCGGACACCCCTGCATTGGCAATGAGGAGGTCGAGCGGCTCGCCGCCGAGCCGCTCCGGCAAAGCGGCAACGGCGGCGAAGTCGCGCATGTCGAGCAGCTCCACCCGCGCTCCGAGGCTTTCCAGGGATGCCGCCTGCGCCGCGTCGCGCACGGTGGCGAGGACTTGCCAGCCCTCGGCGGCATATTGGCGGGCAAACTCCAGGCCGATGCCGCGTCCGGCGCCGGTGATGAGGACGCTCGGCATCAGTCGAACAGGCTCGAAACGCTGCTTTCGTCGGCGATTCGCTTGATCGCCTCACCGAGCAGCGGCGCGATCGACAAGACGCGAACCTTGCCGCCCGCTGCGACGCCTTCGCTGTAGATCGTGTTGGTGATCACGAGCTCGGTCAGCGCCGAATTCTCCACCCGGCTCACCGCGCCGCCGGACAAGACGCCGTGGGTGCAGTAGGCGACGACGTCTTCCGCTCCCGCCTCGCGCAACGCGCCGGCGGCGTTGCACAGGGTGCCGGCCGAATCGACGATGTCGTCGATCAGGATGCAGAAGCGGCCGGTCACGTCGCCAATGATGTTCATCACTTCCGATTCGCCCGCCCGCTCGCGGCGCTTGTCGACGATCGCCAGCGGCGCGTTGTTGAGGCGCTTGGCCAGCGACCGGGCACGCACCACGCCGCCGACGTCCGGAGACACTACAGTGATGTTGCGGCCCTCGAAGCGATCACGGATGTCCGCCGACATCACCGGCGCGCCGTAAAGGTTGTCGGTCGGGATATCGAAGAAGCCCTGGATCTGCCCGGCGTGCAGATCGACCGACAGCACCCGGTCTGCACCGGCGACGGTGATCAGATTGGCGACGAGCTTTGCCGAGATCGGCGTGCGCGGTCCGGGCTTCCGGTCCTGCCGGGCATAGCCGAAATAAGGAAGCACCGCCGTGATCCGCTTTGCCGAGGCGCGGTGCAGCGCGTCGATACAGATCAGCAGCTCCATCAGATTGTCGTTGGCGGGGTAGCTGGTCGACTGGACGACGAACACGTCCTCGCCGCGCACATTTTCGAGGATTTCGACGAAAATCTCCTCGTCGGCGAAGCGGCGGACGCTGGCTTCGGTGATCGGCAGGCCGAGATAAGCGGCGATGTCCTTCACCAGCGGCAGGTTCGAATTGCCCGATAACAATTTCATGCCGTGATTCCCTCGCCGTCCGGGGTGCCGTCGCGGCCCCGGCTCTTACCGGGCGGCGGCGGGGTGTCAAATTCGCTGAAGGCCGCACGGACATCGGCAAGACAGGCGCGGGAGACGGGCACAGTGCCGCCGCCCTTTAGCCGAAGCCGAGCGCTCCGCCCTTCCCGCTCCAGCGCCTCCGTCGCGCCGAACGCCACCCACCAGCTGCGGTGCACCTGCATGCCGCTGGCCCCAAGCTCCTCCACCGCATCGCGAAAGCGCATCAACAGCAGGGTGGAGCCGAGTACGGTTTCGGCGCGGACATAATGGTCCTGCATCTCGAGCAGCAGCAGATCGCGCCCGAGCGCCGGCGGCAGGCGGCGTAGGAACAGGCTGGGCGAAGGGGGCGGAGCAGGCGCGCCTTCCGCCACAACCTCACGCTCCGAGGCGGCAACCTCCACCGGCTCCTGCCGCTGGTAGAGTGCCATCATCAGCAGGCGGATTGCGATTCCGACCGTCGCCACCTGCCCGAACAAGATGGGGAATGGGCGTCCGAACCAGTCGCCCGGCGGGCGAAGCACGCCGAGCGCGAGTGCAAGGAGGCCGGTCAGCGGCAGCGATGCGACCAAGGTTGCAAGCACCACCGCAAGCCACAGCGGCATGGCCGTCTCGGCCGCCGCCCAGCGCGACACTGCCGAGACCGGGCGGAAGATCGCATAGCCCGCGACAACGAAGCCGACCCAGAAGAGCAGGCGTACCCCCGGCTGCATCGACGCGCTTCCAAACGGCCCGACGAGGCCAAGGATCGTGCCGATTGCAACCATGAGGAACAGGTCGATGGCGATTCGCCGCAGCCGCTCCACTTTCCCCCCTTTGCCAATTCGCGCATCGCGAGCAGGCACTTCGCCGCCTTCGCGAATTCGCGCGGTTCATTCACGCAGCAACGCTTCGCTGCCGTCTGAACCTGCCGCACAGCCTTAAGCGTCAATCAACCGGAGGTACATTTCCTTGGCAAGCCTTGCCCGCCCCGTTCGCCGCTTCGGCTTTCGCGATTTCGCCATCATGGGCGGCGCGATCACCCTGCTGACCGCCACGCTGACCGTGCTCTCCTTCGGCACCGCGCCGTCGACAGAGCCGGAAGCCATGTCGGCGGCGCTGATCATTCACCTCGGCACCGTGCTCCCCGCGCTTCCGCTCGGCGCCTACATCCTGATCAGCCGCAAGGGCGGCCGGCTCCACCGCCTGCTCGGCCGCATTTGGGCGGGTATGATGGTCGTGACCGCGATCTCCAGCTTCTGGCTGCGCAACAACGGCCATCTGAGCCTGATCCACATCTTCTCGGTGATCACCCTCGTTTCGGTGCCGCTCGCCGTGATCGCGATCCTGCGCGGCAATGTGGAGCGGCACCGGCGGGCGATGCTCGGTACCTATATCGGCCTGGTCGTCGCCGGCGCCTTCGCCTTCGCGCCGGGGCGGCTGCTCGGAAGCTGGATCGGCGGCTGAGATTGCCCGCGTGGCGCCCGGGCCGTAAGGCGCGGCGATGCAGATCGTCACCCGCTTCGCCCCCGCGCCCACCGGCCGCCTCCACGTCGGCAACATCCGCACCGCGGTGCACAATTGGCTTTGGGCGAAAAAGAACGGCGGCCGATTCATTCTGCGACTCGACGATACCGATGCGGAGCGGTCGTCCGAGGAAGCGGCGGCCGGTATCCGCGAGGACCTCGCCTGGCTCGGCCTCCACCCCGCCGCCGAATACCGCCAGTCGCAGCGCTTCGCGCTCTACGACGCCGCGCTGGAGACGCTCCGCGCGGCCGGGCGCGTCTACCCGGCTTATGAAACCGCGCAGGAGCTCGACCTCAAGCGCAAGGTGCAGCTCAGCCGGGGCAAGCCGCCGGTCTACGATCGGGCGGCGCTTGCTCTGAGCCAGGAAGAGAAAGCGCAGCTTGAAGCGGAGGGCCGCCGCCCGCACTGGCGCTTCCGGCTCGACCATGGTGCGCCTATCGAATGGGACGACCTGATCCGCGGCCGCCAGAGCTTCGATCCCGCCTTGCTTTCCGACCCGGTGATCCGCCGCGAGGATGGAAGCTGGCTCTACATGCTGCCGAGTGCGGTGGACGACATCGACCTGGGGGTCACACATGTCGTGCGCGGCGAGGACCATGTCGCCAACACGGCGCTTCAGATCCAGATGTTCGAAGCGCTCGGCGCCGCGCCGCCCGCTTTCGCGCACGAGGCCCTGCTGGTCGGCTCCGAAGGCAAATTGTCGAAGCGCTTGGGCTCGCTCGGCGCCGATGCGATGCGCAAGGACGGCATCGAGCCGCTCGCCATTCTCGCCAAGCTCGCCCGGATCGGCACCAGCCTGCCCGTCGAGCCGGTGGCCGACCTGACGCCGCTTGCAGAGCGCTTCGACTTCGCCACCTTCGGCCGCGCCCCCGCCCGCTTCGACCTGGAGGAGCTGAAGGCGCTGAACGCCCGCATCGTCCACCAACTGCCGTTCGCCGCCGTCGCCGATCGGCTCCCCGCCGGAATGGCGGAAGCCGATTGGTCGGCGATTCGCCCGAACCTGCGCAGCGTCGCCGAAGCCGCCGACTGGTGGGCGATCCTTCACGGCCACATCGAAGCCAAAGCCGCCGCGGAAGACTGCCCGCTGCTCGAAGTCGCCGCCACCGTCGCGGGCGAAATCGAATGGACCGACTCGCCTTGGCAGGCGCTGGTCGCCGAGCTCAAGGCCCGCACCGGCCGCGGCGGTAAGGCCTTGTTCCTGCCGCTCCGCCGCGCGCTTACCGGCCGCGACTCGGGCCCGGAAATGGCGGCGATGCTCCCCCTGATCGGGCGCGAAGAAACCGTCGCCCGCCTTCGCGCCGCGCTCTAGCCGGCAAGCTTCTTCAGCAGCGGGAACAAAGTGGCTTCTGCTGCGTCGTGATATGTTGTAACATAATGTTATGAGATAACCTCTCATACATGCCCGGCAGAGGCAGCAGCATAGGAGAACCGCCATGACCCAAGGCGCATATAGCCAGACGAAAGCGAGCCCGACGGCGCTTACCGTCGTGATCCTGATGCACGGCGTCGCGCTCGGCGCGCTGGCGCTGAGCAAGATGGACATCGTGCCCACAAACAAGGGCCCGATCGACCTCATCGACATCGCCACGCCCAAGCCGCCGCCCCCGCCCAAGCCCCCGGAGCCGACCCGCCAGCCGCAGCCGATGCAGCGCGAGATCGTCACGGTCACGCCCCGCGTGATCGACATCGCGCCCAAGCCGGTGGAGTTCGACACCACGCCGACGCCCTACCCGCCGCAGCCTTATGTCCTCCCCGGCACCCAGGATGTCATCACCCCGCCGTCGCCCCCGCCGCCTCCACCGCCACCGCCTCCCCCGCCGAACACGGTTGAGCCGGCGCGGGCGAAGGCGAACCTCCATTCCTACGTGTCGGACGCCGATTATCCGGCCTCGGCCCTGCGCAGCGAGGAGCAGGGCACCACCCGCTTCCGCCTCTCCGTCGGCCCTGATGGACGGGTGAAGGAATGCTCGGTCACCGGCTCGAGCGGCTCCTCGTCGCTTGACGCCGCGACCTGCCGGATCATGAAAAGCCGCGCCCGCTTCACCCCCGCCCGCGACAGCACCGGCAACGCGACGGGCGACCAGGTCGCGAGCTCGATCCGCTGGGTGCTCCCCGAATAAGCGCGCCCTTCCGCCGCCACGGCCTCCTGACGCGGCGGCGGGGGTGGCGGAGGGAGGGCCGAGCGATTATCTTGCACGCCATGGCTCTCCCCCGCCCCTCCTCGCCGCGTGCCCTTTGGGCCGACATGCGCGCCTTCACCGCCAATCGCGGCCGCCACCACCTGGTCGCGGCGGCTTTGGCCCTGCTTCTGCCGACGGCGCTGATCGTCCTCTTCTACGTCGACGGGCGGACCAACATCGCGCCCAAGCCGCAAGTGATCTTCGCCGAAAGCTGGACGCTCGACCGCACCGACGAGCAGATTAAGGCCGATCAGGTCATCCACCAGCGGGAGCGCGAGGCGAAGCAGAAGGAGCGCCAGCGCCAGTTCCAGAAGCTTGAAAAGAGCATGGAGAAATACGGCCTTTGACCGACGACGGGCGCTGGATAGCCGCCGCCATCGCGCTCGGCGAGCGCGGCCGCGGCCGAACCGCGCCCAATCCCAGTGTCGGCTGCCTGCTCGTCAAGGACGGCCGGGTGATCGGCGGCGGTTGGACCCAGCCCGGCGGCCGCCCCCACGCCGAGGCCGTAGCGGTCGCCGAAGCCGGCGGGGAAGCGCGCGGGGCCACCGCATACGTCACCCTTGAACCCTGCGGGCACGTGAGCCCACGCGGCCCCGCCTGCGTCGACCTGCTGATCGAAGCGGGTGTCGCCCGAGTCCTCGCGGCCGTCGGCGATCCCGATCCCCGCACAAACGGCAGGGGCTTCGAACGGCTCCGAGCCGCCGGTATCGAAGTCGTGACCGGCACCGGCGAGGAGGAAGCGGAGCGCAGCCTCGCCGGCTTCCTAAGCCGGGTCCGCGCCGGGCGGCCGCTGGTCACGCTGAAGCTTGCCATGTCGCTCGACGGCAAGATCGCGCTCCCCTCCGGCGAAAGCCGCTGGATCACCGGCGAGGATGCCCGCGCCCACGTCCACCTGGAGCGCGCCCGCGCCGACATGATCCTGGTCGGCCGGGGCACCTACGAAGCCGACAGACCCGGCCTCGACGTTCGCCTCCCCGGCCTGGAGGACTGGTCCCCGCGCCGCGCCATCCTCACCCGGGGCAACGGCGTCGAAGGCTGGGAACGGCTCGGCTCGCCGGCGGACGTGTTCAAGCTCGAAGGCGTCAACGAACTGCTGGTCGAAGGCGGCTCCGGCGCCGCGTCCGCCTTCCTGCAAGCGGACCTCGTCGACCGGCTGCTGATCTACCGCGCGCCGATCCTGATCGGCGAGGGAAAATCGTCGATCGGCTATATCGGCCTGACCTCGATCGCCGAAGCGCACCGCCGCTGGCGGCTTGCCGATTCGCGGATGCTGGGTGCCGACCGGCTCGAAGTCTACGAGCGCGAGCCGGCCTAGACCGCCGGGTAGCGAAGGCGGCCGAGGAAGCGGCTCAAGGACGGCGTCCGCTCCCGGCTCCTCCGCCAGCTCGCTTTCACCTTCTCGAACTGCATGACGTTGTCGATCCGCCGGTCGAGAAAGGCGCGGGTCTCGCTGAGTTCGTCCCCGTTCTCGTCGAGGTAGACGAGCACGGTGGAAACGTAGACGCCGAGCAGGATGGTTCGCTTGGAATAATGGTTGAAGTCGGTCGCCGTATCGCCGGCGATCCGCCACATGCGGTCCACCGCGCGCCAGTTAAGCCGCAACGCCAGGGGGACATTCTGCGGCTGGGCGAGAATGGCAAGCGCTCGGCGAAGCGCTTCCTTGTGCGGATTGGCGACTTCCAGCCGGTAGAGGACGAGGTCGCGGATTCGCTGACGGATCTTCATTCCCTCGATCTTCTCAAGCGGGAAGTGGCGCGCCGTGGCCCGGTCGATGGCGTCGAACCAGCCGTCGATCATGTCGGTCGCGCCGCCCGGAAAAGCGAGCCGCGCACGCGGCGCCGGGATGCCGAGCTCGGCGGCCGCCATGGCCAGCGCCTCGTCGCTCCACCCGTCGAACACGGCATGGGCGGGGATCAGCGGGGAAAGGGCAAGCCGAAGCTCGTCGAGCGTCATGTCGGAAGGCGCGATCTCATCCATGGCGGATCAATGATCTTGTGCGCCGGAGGATGCAAGACGGGCCTCATTCCCCCGCTCCGGCAGGCGGATGAGAACAAGCGCGACCGCGATGCAAAGGCCGCCAAGGAGGTCGGCCGGGCCGAGGCGCTCCCCGTAGGCAAGCCAGCCGATCGCGGCCGTGACAAGGGGCTGGGTGAGGAGGCCGAGGCCCACCACCACCGGCGACAGGTGGCCGACCGAGTAGACCAGAAGCCCCTGCCCGATCAGCTGGCTGCCGAGCGACAGCAGGATCAAGGGCGTCCAGTTGCCGGGCATCACCTGCTCGCCGAAAGCCAAAGCAAGTATCAGAAGCGGCAGCGCGCCAGCGGTCGTCGCGACGGCAAGCACGGCCATTGAGCCCATCCAGCGCCGCCCCCGGTCGATCGAGACCAGGTAGAAAGCGTAGAACAGCCCGGCGAGCAGGGCGAGCAGGTCGCCGCGCAAATTCTTCGGCGAAAGCTCGTAGCTCGAGCCGAGCAGCAGAACCGCGCCGGCCACCGCAAGCGCCACCGCCGCCCCTTGCACCCGTCCCGGCAACCGCCGCGCCATGACGAAGCCGTAGAGCACCAGGATGAAGCTCGACATGTTGCCGAACAAGGTCGCGTTGGCGAGCTTGGTGAGGCCGATGCTGTAATGCCAGGCGGCGAGATCGGCGGCGAAGAACAACCCGCCGCCGGCAACCAGCGCCATCAGCCCGAGGCTTGCCCCGGCGCCGCGTGTAAAGCCGGAGCGCGCCAGAATCAGAAGCACCGGCGCGGCAAGCGCTAGCCGCCAGAAAGCCGACGCCACCGCGCCGACGTCGGCGAGCCGCACCATCCACGGCCCGAAGGCGAGCAGCAGATTGGCGAGGATCAGCGCCGGGAAGGCGTAGCGGCCCGTGCGCGGGGCGGGAGGAGCGGCTGATGGGTGCATCGGAACCGCTCAGCCGCTAGGGCTCGCCCCGTCATGGCGTCAAGCAAGGACGAGAGCCAAACCACCTGCTTCCTGTGCGGCCGCCCGCTCGGCCGCAAGGTCGAGTGGCACCACCCTGTGCCCAAGAGCCGCGGCGGGCGCGAGACGGTGCCGGTGCATCCTATCTGCCACCGGGCTATCCACGCGGCGCTTTCCAACAAGGAACTGGAACGCGGCTTCTCCGGCGCCGAAGCCCTCCGCGCGCACCCGGAACTGGCGAAGTTCGTCGCCTGGGTCGCGAACAAGGACCCGGACTTCCACGCGCCGACGAAGCGGAAGCGCCCCTAAGCCTCCAGCTCGATGTCCCAGTAGAGGTAATCGCGCCAGCTTTCGTGAAGGTAGCCGGGCGGAAACTTGCGGCCATTCTCCTGGAGCTGCCACGTCGTCGGGCGGTACGGTCGGCGGAACAGACCCATGTGCGCTTGCGCGGGCGTCCGGCCGCCTTTGCGCAGGTTGCACGGCGCGCAGGCGGTGGCGACATTCTCCCAGGTCGTGCGCCCACCCTGTGCCCGCGGCACGACGTGGTCGAAGGTCAGCTCGCGCGTGTCGCCGCAATATTGGCACTGGAATCGGTCGCGCAGGAACAGGTTGAAGCGGGTGAAGGCCGGGTTCTCCGACGGCTTCACATATTGGCGAAGCGCGATCACCGAGGGGAGCTGAATGGTTCGCGTCGGGCTGTGCACCTCGCGGACATATTCGGCGACGATGTCGACCCGCTCCAGGAACACCGCCTTGACCGCCGTCTGCCACGGCCACAGGCTCAAAGGGTAATAAGAAAGCGGCGTGTAGTCCGCGTTCAGAACAAGCGCGGGGCAAGCGTCGGGGTGCCGGATGAGATCGGGATGGTACATAGACGGCGAGCGGCCTCCACTTCCCCTGGGGAGGCATCTCCACGGCGTTCGGCCTGTCGCACCCAGGACGAAGGAGGAGCCTCCCTTGTCCAGCCCCTTCTCAGCCCGAGAAGTGACGTCGCTATGACAAGCATGGCGCGCGACTCTGCGTCAAGGGCGAGCTGATTGATGCAGGTCGTTTCCCGCTTTGCGCCGAGCCCGACCGGCCGGCTTCACCTCGGCCACGCTTACTCGGCGATGCTTGCGCATGATTTTGCGCGGACACGCGGTGGCGCGTTTCTGCTGCGGGTCGAGGACATCGATCCCGGACGGAGGCGCTCCGAGCATGTCGAAGGCATCATCGAGGACATTCTCTGGCTCGGCCTGCAGTGGGACGGCGAAATCCTGTTCCAGTCGGAGCGTCTGCCGCTCTACGCCGAAGCGCTGGAGACGCTTCGGGCGCGGGGCCTGATCTACCCCTGTTTCTGCACCCGATCGGCCATCGCCGCCGAGATCGCGGCAAGCGCCTCCGCCCCCCACGGGCCGGACGGGCCGCTTTACCCCGGCACCTGCCGCCGCCTGCCGGAAGCCGAGCGGACGCAGCGCATGGCAAGCGAGCCCCACGCCTGGCGCCTCGACGTCGCCAAAGCGGCGGCGGAGGCCGGTCCGCTGAGCTGGCGCGAGGGCGGAACAGAGATCACTGCCGAACCACAGGCCTTCGGCGACGTGGTACTCGCACGCAAGGACGCACCGACCAGCTACCACCTCGCCGTCACCGTCGACGACGCCGCGCAAGACGTGACGGACGTGGTGCGCGGCAGGGACCTGTTCGCTGCCACCCACGTCCACCGCCTGCTACAGGCGCTGCTCGATCTGCCGACGCCCGCTTACCACCACCACGCCCTCCTGACCGACGCCGAAGGCCGCCGCCTCGCCAAGCGCACCGGTGCCCCCGCCCTCGCCGATCTGCGCGCCGCCGGCGCCGACCCGGAGCAGCTCCTCCACGGCCTGCGTACGGGCCAATTGCCGGGTGGATATTCCGCCGCGGGCTCTTAGATAGGGTTCATGCCTACCTTTCTCTTCGTGTTGATCGTGATCGCCGCCGGCGCGACCTTGTTCGTTCTCGCCAAGGGCGTGATCGGCATGGCGCAGCAAAAGGATCTAAGCGGCGTCCGCTCCCAGCAGCTGATGCGCCAGCGCGTGCTCTACCAGGCGATCGCCATCGTGCTCGTCGTGCTGTTCCTGCTGGTCGCAAGCAACAAGGGCTGAGGCGCTGGTCCGGCTCAACCAGATCTACACCCGTACGGGGGACGCCGGCAGCACCGGCCTCGCCGACGGCTCCCGGATCCCCAAGTCCCACCCGCGCGCAGCTGCGATCGGCGACGTCGACGAAGCAAACAGCGCGCTCGGCATCGCCCTTCTTCACCTCGAGGGCGAGCAGGCGCGGATGGTTGCGGCGATCCAGAACGAATTGTTCGATCTCGGCGCCGATCTCGCCACCCCCGGCGAGGATTTCGCGCCGTCCGAAATGGCGCTTCGAATCGTTCAGCCGCAGATCGACCGCCTCGAGCGTGAGATCGACGCCATGAACGAGGAATTGGAGCCGCTGCGCAGCTTCATTCTCCCGGGCGGAAGCCAGGCGGCAGCCCACCTCCACCTCGCCCGTGCGATCGTCCGCCGCGCCGAGCGTTCGGCGGTGGCGGCAAGCGTTGAAATGGTGCTCAATCCGCTCGCGCTCATTTACCTCAACCGCTTGTCCGACCACCTGTTCGTCCTTGCGCGGCTTGCCGCCAAGGCGGCGGGCGGCGATGTCCTCTGGCAGCCGGGCGCGACACGGGGTTAACCTGGGTTATCGCTTGGCGTAGGGAGCGGGAATGGCGACACAGGCGCAGCCCCGCACCGGCGCATCGATCGGCGAGCGGTTCCAGAGCGTAAGGGCGCTGAGCGCCGCTATCGCCGCGCCTTTGTCCGACGCCGACGCCACGCTCCAGCCCTGCCCCGACGCCTCGCCCGCCAAGTGGCACCTCGCCCATCCCAGCTGGTTCTTCGAAACCTTCGTCCTGCGCGACCACCTGCCCGGCTACCGCGCCTTCGACGAGCGTTGGGCGTTCCTGTTCAATTCCTATTATGAAGGCGAG
>DASVUO010000165.1:0-6877 GCA_036386995.1 Allosphingosinicella sp.
CGGGTTTCTCGACTTCGCCGAAACGAGCGGGGTTAGTGGTTGCCCTACCGTGTGGGAGCGAAAGCTACGCCTTTTTCGCCTTGATCACGGCCATCGAGCCGCCGCCGGACTTGAGGACGTTTCTCCGGAACAGGGTCGCGCCGAGGCTTACGATGAGCCAGACCCAGAAGGCCTGCCAGACGAGCGCCACAAGGTGCGGCCAAAGCTCAGGGAGCTGGGCTGCGCGGGCGACCATGGTGAGGGGCGAGCTGAACGGGAAGATGGCGGCGCCGAGGCCGATCAGGTTGTTGGGCTGGCCGATCGCGAAGGAGGCGAACAGGAAAACCAGCATCTGCGCCACCGTCACCGGCATGGACAAAGTCTGCACTTCGCGGACGCTGTTCGCCTGGCTGCCGATGCCCAGGAAGAGCGCCCCCAGCAGCAGATAATTAGCAGCGTAGTAGAGAAGCGCGAGGATCACGAAGAGCGGCCAGCCGACGGCGGGCTCGGGAAGCGCACCGGCGTCCTTCACCCAGAAAGCGATGGCGGCAATCGCGCCCGCCGCCCAGACGGCGATGCCGACCAGGCTGACGGCGAGCATGGAAAAGAGCTTGCCGGCGAACACCGCGTCGATCGGAAGCGCGGCGGCGAGCACTTCGATGATCTTGTTGGATTTCTCTTCCAGAAGGTTCGACAGCAGCATGCCGGCGAGAAGCACTGTGAGCATGAACAGCAGAAGCTGCGCCATGCGCGCGGTCAGCGCCCGTGCCGTGGCGGTGGAGCCGGCGGATTCCTCGACCTTCACCACCCGTATGTCGGTCGGCGCGAAACGGCCCGTGCGCGCCAGCACCTGCGTCTGGCGCGCTTCGTCGAGGATCAGGCCGAGCTGCTTGCGGATCGAGCCGTCTTCGCTGATCGATCCGGTCAGCGTCGGCTTGGCGAGGCCGCCGGTCAGCACGGCGACGATCTTCTGGTCAGCGGCGCCGAGCAATTTCTCGGTCTGCAGCGCCTGATCGTAATCGGGCTCGACGCGGGTGAGTTCGGGCAGCACGCCTTCGCGGAACACCGGCTCCACCTGCTTTCGGGCAGCGTCGATCGGCGCGAAGTCGGCGGCGCTGGCGATCACCGCGACGGTGGAGCGCACGTCGTTGCGCGCCATCTTGCTACTGACGTTTCCGAACAGCACGGAGATGCCGATAATGATCAGCGGCCCGAGCAGAAAGAAGAGAAAGGTACGCGACCAGACGGTGGCGACAAAGTCGCGGCGGCCGATCACGAAAGCGGACTGAACGAAGCTCATCATGCTGCGCGCTCCTCGTTGGCGGCTTCGTTCATGGCGCGGGCGGCGGCTTCGCCGGCAATGGCGACGAAGGCGTCGTGCAGGCCAGGGCGCTCGATCGACAGCTCCTCGATCCCGGCGCCGCCGTCGATCAGCGCTTTGAGCAGCGGTTCGATGCCAGCCTGGGGAAGCTCGAAGCTCCAGACGCCGTCCACCAGCGCCGCGTCGGCGGGGAGGGCAGGGCGCCAGGGTCCGTCGGCGTTGCGGGTGCGCAGGCGGACCTGCGGGCGGAGGCGGTCGCGGGCTTCGGCGACCTGGCCTTCGAAGCGCACTTCGCCGCCCGCGATGATCGCGATCCGCTCGCACAGCCGCTCGGCATGGGCGATGACGTGGGTGGAGAAAATGATAGTGGCGCCGCCCGCCGCTTCGTCGCGGATCAGGCCTTCGAGGCGGCCCTGGTTGATTGCGTCGAGACCGGAGAAAGGCTCGTCGAGCACGATCAGCTTCGGCCGGTGCACGATGGTGCCGAAGAGTTGCACGGTTTGCGCCATGCCCTTTGAAAGCGAGCGGATCGGCTTGTCGACATAATCGCCGAGGCCGTTGTCCTTGAGGAGGCCGGCCGCGCGCATCCGGCCGGTGGCAAGCGGCAGGCCGCGAAGGGCGCCCATGAAAGCGATCGAATCGCGCGCGGTCATCGCCGGGTAGAGGCCGCGCTCCTCCGGCAGGTAACCGACGAGGTTGGCGGCGTTAAGCGGCTCCGCGTGGCCGAGCAATGTGCGGCTGCCGCGGTCCGGATCGATGATGCCGAGCAGCATGCGCAGCGTCGTCGTCTTGCCGGCGCCGTTGGGGCCCAAGATGCCGTAGATCGTGCCTTCCGGCACGGCGATGTCGACGCCGTTGACGGCCGTCTTGCCGTCGAAGGCCTTGAAGAGGCCTTTTGCCTCAATAGCTAAGCTGGTCACCCCGTGTCCCCTTCCCCGGAAACTGTGGTAGCGAGAGGCGATGGGCGAAGGCAAGCAACCATTATTGCGCGAAAGGCTGGAAGCGGAGGCGCGGGCGCTCGGCTTCGCGGCATTCGGAGTGGCGCGCGCGGATGCAACGCCCAAGACCGGGGAGCGCCTTCGCCAGTGGCTTGAGGAAGGCTGCCACGGCGACATGATCTGGATGGCGGACACGGCGGAGCGGCGCGGTTCGCCGGCGGGGCTGTGGCCCGAGGTCAAGTCGGTGATCTCGCTCGGCATGAGCTATGCGCCGGGGGTGGACCCGCTGGGCCTAGCGGATAGCCCAGAACTTGGGCGGATTTCGGTTTACGCGCAGGGCGCGGATTACCACGACACGGTCAAGAAGGCGCTGAAGGCGCTGGCGCGGTGGATGGTTGCCGAAGCGGGCTGTGAATTGAAGGTGTTCGTCGACACGGCGCCGGTGATGGAGAAGCCGCTGGCCGAAGCGGCGGGGCTCGGCTGGCAGGGCAAGCACACCAATTTGGTCAGCCGCGCCGACGGCAGCTGGCTGTTCCTGGGCGCGATCTACACGACGCTGGAGCTCGAGCCCTCGCCGGCGCCGCACCGGGTGCATTGCGGGAGCTGCACCGCGTGCCTGGACGCCTGCCCGACCAACGCCTTCCCTGCACCGTTCCGCCTGGATGCGCGGCGGTGCATTTCGTACCTGACGATCGAGCATAAGGGGCCGATCCCCCACGAATTCCGCGAGGCGATCGGCAACCGCATCTACGGCTGCGACGATTGCCTGTCCGTCTGCCCGTGGAACCGCTTCGCCGACACCGCGCGCCGCAACCAGGCCTTCCTGCCACGGGCGGAGCTGGTGGCGCCTTCTCTGGCGGACCTGCTGGACCTGGACGATGCCGGCTTCCGACAGGTCTTCGCCGGCTCCCCGATCAAGCGCATCGGCCGCGCGCGGATGGTAAGGAACGCGGCCATCGCGGCTGGCAATAGCGGTCGGGCGGAATTGCTGCCGGTGCTGGAGCGGCTTGTGGGGGATGAGGATCCGGTGGTGGCGGAGGCTGCTAGCTGGGCGGTCGAAAGGCTCCGCGTCAGTTCCCAACGAAGCTTGTCGAAAGGGTTACTTCCGCGCCTGGCCTAGGGCCGCGACGCAGCTCGCACGGTCGAAGTCTCTCCCGTCCGGGAGCCTTGCATCGACATGCGTGACGATCGGCTCGCCGCCCGCGGCGGGCGGGTAGAGGTAGGCGTCCAGCACGCAGGCGGGGGCGGAGAATTGGAGCTTGCGCGCCTTTCCTTCGCGGATGTCGAGATCGGGGCGGCCGAACTGCGTTTCCAGCGTGCGCGCGGTGCGGCCGAGCACGCTCTCTAACCCCACCGCCGTGTAGCTCTGCGGCTTCGCGGCCGGCGGTGCGGCGACCGGCTTTGCAACCGGCGTCGAGGCGCAGGCGGCGAGGAGGAAGGCGGCGGCGAGGGCGCCGGCCTGTGCGTGGTGCGTCATTTCTTCCCCCGGTGAAACATGTGCGTCGCCGCCGCGGCGCCGAGCAGCGGCGCGAGCAGATTGGCGAAGGGTATGAGGAAAAGCCATGCGGCGCCGAGGCCAAGCGTCGCGCGGCGAAGGCGCGTCGCCGCAAGCCACTGCTTCATTGCCGCGCCTTCGGAGTGGCGGGCGGCAACCATCTCGCCGAGGTCGCGGCCGAGGGCGAGGGCGTTGACGAGGGAGAAGAGGATCAGCGGGCCGACCGCGGTGATCATCAGGATCAGGTAGAAGGGCGCGGCGGCGAGGTTCCAGAGGACCAGGCGCGCGAAGGAGGCGAGCGACAGGCGGAGAGAGCGGGCAAAGGGCACGTCCCGGCCCGCGGCGTCCGGGTAGTGGCGCGCTTCGACGGCTTCGACGATCTCGTCGGCGAAGATGCCGATGACGCCGATCGCCACCGCCGGGAACAGGAACCAGAGGCCCGTAAAGCCGAGCAGAAGCGAAAGCAGGGCGCCGCTGTTCGGCTCGATCCGGCATTCGTAGGCAAGCGGGCCGATGCCGCACGGATTGGTGCCGGTCAGCAGCCAGCCGAGCAGCACCGCCAGCGCGGCGAAGATCAGCAGCGTAACGGCAAGCGACTTCACCAACACCCGCCGCATCGCCGGGTGGACGAGGTCTCCAAAGGCAAGGGCGAAGGCGGCGAGCATTGCGCCTGCTTTGGCCAGCCATAGGCTGCGGTCAAGGCGGCGCGGTTGATCGCACGGGCTCCCGCCGCTAGTGCGCGCGCTTTCCTTCTCAGCACGAAAGTTCACGCGCCATGGCCGACACCCGCCTCGACGTTCTCTGCATCGGCAACGCAATTGTCGACGTGATCGCCGCCACCGACGATGCCTTTCTCGCCTCCGAAGGGCTCGACAAGGGCTCCATGCGGCTGATCGACGCGGAGGAAGCGACGCGGCTTTACGGCAAGATGGGGCCGGGGCGCGAGATCAGCGGCGGCTCGGCCGGCAACACCGCGGCGGGCATCGCAATGCTCGGCGGCAAGGCGGGTTTCGTCGGCCAGGTGGCGGACGATCAGCTCGGCGAAGTCTATGCCCACGACGTCCGCTCGATCGGCGTCGAGTTCACCACGCCGACGCTCCCCTCCGCCACCATGCCGACGGCGCGCAGCCTCGTGCTGGTGACGCCGGACGCGCAGCGCACCATGAACACCTTCCTCGGCGCCGCCCAGTATCTTGACACGTCGAAGCTGGACGAAGTGCAGGTGCGCGACGCGGCGATCCTCTACCTCGAAGGCTATCTCTACGATCCGGAAACGCCGCGCGCGGCGATGGAGCGGGCGATCGAGGTTGCGCACGAAGCGGGGCGGCGGGTCGCCTTCACGCTCTCCGACAGCTTCTGCGTCGACCGCCACCGCGACGGTTTCAACCGGCTGATCGACGTCGGCAAGGTCGACATCCTGTTCGCCAACCAGGACGAGATCGTCTCGCTAACCGGCGAAAGCGGCTTCGACGCGGCGGTGGAAAGCGCGTCCAAGCGCGTGAAACTGCTGGTCGTCACCCGCGGCGAGGAAGGCGCGATCGCCGTCGAGAGCGGCCGCCGCGTCGGTGTCTCCGCCGAGCCGGTGGCGCAGGTGGTGGACACGACCGGTGCCGGCGACCTGTTCGCCGCCGGTTTCCTGGCCGGCATCAGCCAGGGCCGCGACCTCGAAGCGAGCCTGCGCATGGGCGCCATCGCCGCCGCGGAAGTCATCTCCCACTACGGCGCCCGCCCCGAAGCGGACTTGAAGGCGCTGGTGCAACAGAAGCTGGGGTAAGACCTCCCGTGCCTCCCCATCGCCAGATGGGGAAGAACCGAACAAAAAAAGGGAGGCCGGAGCCTCCCTTTTTCTTTGTCTCGGACGCTCGCCGCTTACGGGCGGATTACGTCGCCGTCCGCGTCTTCCGGGTAGACCGGGAGATCGGGCTGGTCGTCCTGATCCTCGCCATGCTGCAGGTTCGAATGCTGCATGCCGTAGACGAAGTAGAGGATCACGCCGCCGAGCATGTACCAGAGGAAGAACTTCAGCACATCCCAGGGAACGGTCGAGATCAGGTACAGGCAGGATAGGATGCCGAGCACCGGAAGCACCGGATAAAGCGGCACCTTGAACCCGCGCGGCAGCTCCGGCGCCTTGCGGCGCAGGTAGATCACCGACAGGCAGACGATCGCAAAGGCGGCAAGCGTCCCCACCGAGGTCATGTCACCAAGCACGTTGATGTCGAAGAAGCCTGCCGCGATCGCCGTGATCGTGCCCACCAGGATGGTGTTGATGTAGGGCGTTTTGAAGCGCGGGTGGACCCGGGCGAAGACCTTGGGAAGCAGGCCATCGCGCGCCATGGTGTAGAAGATGCGGGTCTGCGCATACATCAGCACCAGGACAACCGAGGTGAGGCCGATAATCGCGCCCACCTTGATGATTTTGGCGAGCCAGCCCCAGGTCGGCCCGAAATTGTCGACCACAACGGCGACGGGATCGGGAACGTTGAGCTGCGCATACGGCACCAGCAACGTCATGATCGCGGCGACCAGCATGTAGATCACGGTGCAGACGATCAGCGAGCCGATGATGCCGAACGGCATGTCCTTGGCCGGGTTCTTGGCTTCCTGGCCGGCGGTGGAGACCGCCTCGAAGCCGATATAAGCGAAGAAGACGATGGAGGCGGCGCGCATGATGCCGTCCACGCCGAACTTACCTTCGCCCTGGTTTTCCGGAATGAACGGCGTCCAGTTCTTGGCGGAAAGCTCGCCGAAGTTGGAAAGAACGATCAGGCCGCCGACGACGATGAAGGCGACCAGCACAGAGACCTTGATCGCGACGATGACGTTGTTGACCTTGGCGGATTCGGACACGCCGACGCAGAGCAAGGCGGCCAAAGCGGCGCAGATCAGGAATGCGGGCAAGTTGAACAGGGTGGTGATGCTCTGGCCGTCGACCAGCACCGGTACCCCGTCCTTCATCAGCGTGTAGCCGGCAGGGCCGGTCAGCTGCGGCGGGATGACGATGCCGAAGTCGGCCAACAGGCTGACCACGTAACCGCTCCAGCCGACTGCGACCACCGAAGCGGCGAGGCCGTATTCGAGGAGAAGGAGGGCGCCCATGATCCACGCGACGAACTCGCCAAGCGTGGTGTAGCCGTAGGTGTA